>JBBSAN010000763.1:0-3815 GCA_038252265.1 Chloroflexia bacterium | reverse complement strand
TCTCTCTTGTGGCGGGGTGCGGGCCCGCCGGGTGGGGGATAAGGGGAAATCTGTGGGGCCGGCCGCTCTGCGCCCGCCCCTCTTGGTGTCTACGTCTAGCTATCTCTTGCGTTACGGGGTGATGCAGAAGACGCCGACCGACTCGTGGCCGCTGCTCAGGCCGTGGATCGTGATGGCCCAGCGGCCCGGGTACAGTCTGGACGTGTTCAGGGTTAAGACCCCACCGCCGCTGCCCGGCAGGCTCAACTGGTTCACGCCGCCAGAGACGGCACCGTCGGGGTCGGTCAGCCAGTAGCTGGCCGTCTCGCCGCCCTGGAAGCCGCTGACTGTCACTTGGACGGGTGTGCCTGCGTGGGTGCTGGTCGGGTTGACGGTGGCGTCCTTGGTGCCGTTCAGGTCACAGGCCGCCGGGGGAGCCGGAGTGGCCCCCGGCTGGGTGGTCGGCGGCGGGGGCGGGGCGGTCTTGGGCAGCACCTTGAACCAGACGATGGACTGGTGGCCCGAGGTTTCGCCCTGGTAGGTGACGGCCCAGATGCCCAGCGCATCATTGCCCAGGCTGTCGAGGAAGCTGCTGTCGAACACGTCATCCAGTGCGCCGGGGTGATTTCCGGCGTCGAGCGGCGTTTCGGTCCCGAACACCTCGCCGTCGGGCAGCGTCAGCCAGTAGCTGATCTTCTCGCCGGGGTTGAAGCCGGTGATGTGGATCTGATAGGTGGTGCCGATCGGGCCGCAGTTGGTCGGCTTGATCGTTGCGCTCTTCGGATCGGGGATGCCGCTGCAATCACCGGCGACCGTGGTCGGCACCGGGGTGGAGGCGGGCGGCACGACCGGCGTAGAGGCGGGGGGCGGGGCACCGCTGCACCCGGCGTTCTTGTAGCGCCAGTCATAGTAGTGCTGGCCCACGTTGCCCATCTGCACGGCGAACGGGGTGCCATTGTAGGCCGGGATATAGGTCAGCACGCGGCGCTCGAAGGCCTGGATCAACACGTCGGTTTGCTGCCCGGCGATTTTCACTTTGGCCCAGTAGGCTTCGGTGGTCGGCAGGCCGCTGGCGAGGAACCAGGGCTGGTTGAGCTGGCCGTTGGTATACTGGCCGTTGGTGTAGATCGGCCCCTGCGCGTTGAGATAATCCCAGAAAACCTTCGGCACGTTGCGCTGGGTGATCTGGTCGAAGTAGACCAGATCGACGCCCGCGACGGTGGCCTTGCTGGCGTCGGTGCCGACGTTGCCCGCCTTGTCGGTCGTGGCGGTGGCCTTCTGGCCGGTGTGGTTCGCCTTAGCCACGTTCAGCAGGGTGCCGAAGGTGGCGTAGGTGGGGGCGCTGGCGTCATCGTTGTCCGACGCCAGGGGAATGTCGGCGGCGCAGCGCTGCTCATAGTCGTTGTCGCCCACCTGCATCTTGCCCGACATCAGTTCGGTGGCGAGCAGGCCGTTGGTGACATAGAAGGCGCTGGTCTTGTCGCCGTTGGGGTTGTTGATCTCCATGCGCGTCTTGTCGAAATACTGCACCAGCCGGGTGCCGCCTGGCGCGTTCTTGTACGGCTCGCTGGTGGCGAAGCCGGGGGTCGGCCCCCAATACCACGAGCGGTTCGCCTTGCCATCCTGGACTGGCTTATCGGTGCGTTCCCAGGTGCGTTGGAACGCCGGGTCGGCGAAACTGGCCTGCGCGGCGGTCGTGGGGCGGATCTGCCCGACGAACGTCAGCAACAGCGCCAATGCCGCCACCAGGCGTGCGGTGCGATGCCAAATTTTCATGAATATCCTCCTCTGCTTGGGTGAGAGATAGTATTTGCCGAGGGGAATGGCGGCCTGGTGGCGGAATTAGCGCTCGGCACTGGCCCCTGGGGAACCGGGGCGGCGCGACCAGGCGGGTGATTCCCTTCATGCACGAATATTATACGATGCGCCCGCTGGACAAGTTACAGCGAATGCGTCTGTCCACCATTATTATAGCACGGTGGGATTATAGTGCCGTCCGTAGGTGTACTGAATTGCTGACCTGTTCGGGATACCGCGCATCGTCTGCCGGTTAGGTAGTTCTACGGGTCGGCCCCGTCTGGCTCCCGCCGGGCAGGGCGCAACGCGAACCGCGTGCATGGTCGCCGGGCTGCCCCGGTGGGTTCGCGCTGCCCCCGGTACCGGATCAGGGGATCCAGCCCTTGGCCCGTACAGTGTCTACGCCCAGCAGGCCGAGCAAGACTTCTGCCGGGGTGCCCGCGTATTCGGGGTGCTGCTCAAAGCGGTTGCGCTCGAAGTACTGCACGGTGTAGATCTTGCCATCGGCGGGGTTCACTTCTTCAAACGGCTCGGAGACCGGGTAGCCGAACAGGGCCAGCCCGCCGTGCGCGTTCCAGTACTGGAGGAATGCCCCGCTCAGGGTGTGCTGTACCTCGGGGAACCACTGGTGGGTGGCGTCCACCAGCCCGGCCACCCCGGCGGGGAAGCCCCGGCCCTGCGTGCGTTCCACGCCCAGCAGGCCGAGCAAGACTTCGGCAGACGTTCCGGCGAACTCGGGATGCAATTCAAAGCGGTTGCGCTCAAAATACTGCACGGTATAGGTCTTGCCGTCGGCGGGGTTCACTTCCTGGAACTCCTCGGTCAGCGGGTAGCCGAAGATCGGCAGGCCGCCGTGCGCGTTCCAGTACTGGAGGAACGGGCCGCGCAGGGTGTGCTGCACCTCGGGGAAGTAGGTCACACCGGGCGAGGCGGGCGGGGCAGGCACCGGGTCCACCGCGGCGGGGCGTTGGCGGGTGAGGTTGAAGTCGATCTCCGCCGTGCTATCGCCGCTGCCGCTGACTTCTGCCGTCTGCGGGTGGGGGAAGTCGAAGCCCCCTTCCTTGATCGCCAGTTGCACGGTGTATTTGCCCGCCGAGAGGTTGTTGAAGACGTACAGGCCGTCGGCATCGGGCTGGATGGTGCGGGCCGACTCGCCATTCTGCGGCAGGAGCAGCACGTCTACCAGTTCTGGCGACACGCCCTTGATCACGCCCTGGATGCGCGACTGGTTGAACGCCGGGGGTTGTGGGGTCGCCGTCGGCGGCGCGACCGGCTTGGGACCGTTCGGGGCTTGCTGGAGGGCGTGGAGGATGTTGATCCGGCCCCAGCCCGCCTTCTGGTCGAAGCCGGGGTCGCCGATGTCGTCGGCGGTCTGTTCCAGCAGGAGCCGCACCTGGTCGGGGTTCAGGTTGGGATTGACCGACAAGATCAAGCCCACCGTCCCAGCGACCATCGGCGAGGCCATCGAGGTGCCACTCTCGCTCTCGTAGCCGGTGTGGCGGTTGGTGACAAAGGTGCTGAGGATGTTGATGCCCGGCGCGGCCACGTCCACATAGTCGCCATAGGACGAGAAGCCCGCCACGCTGTCGCGGCGGCTGCTGGCGCTGACGGCAATCACTTCGTCATACCCGGCGGGGTATTCGGGCTTGCCATCGGGGGTGTTGCCTGCCGCGGTGACGATGACCACCCCTTTATCGTGGGCGTATTTGATCGCGTCGTGCTCGGTTTCGGTAGAGAAATCCGACCCGGCGCTGATGTTGATCACCCGCGCCCCGCTGTCGGCGGCGTAGCGAATGCCCCGCGCAAAGTCGTAGGTAGACCCCTGGCCTTTCTCGTTCATCACCTTGACCGGCAAGATCCGGCTTTGCCAGTCGATCCCGGCGATGCCGATGCCGTTGTTGCCGGTCGCCGCCGCGATGCCCGAGACGTGCGTGCCGTGGCCGTTGTCGTCATACGGGTCTTCGTTGTCGGACACGAAGTTGTGGCCCGGCAGCAGCCGCCCCTCGAACTCCGGATGGTCGGTCGCCACGCCGGTGTCC
>JBBSAN010000762.1:0-3828 GCA_038252265.1 Chloroflexia bacterium | reverse complement strand
GCTGGCGAAAGGCTTTGTGCTGCACTACAACAGTGAGGATTACAAGCTCAAGCCCGCCACGATGGCCCGCTTCCTGGTGGTGACTCAGACGGCGGACGTGAAGAACCCCTACACGATCGCCATTGACCAGGACAAGCTGATCGATACCCTCGATGTGGTCGCCGGGCAGGTGAACGTGGCCGCCCGCGACCCGCTCTTCCGCCTCCAAAACGGCCAGATCACCACGGTGATCGCCGCCAAGCCGGGCCGCAAGCTGGATTACACCGCGACTGCCGCCGCGATGACCACCGCGTTTAATGCGGGCCTGAGCGAAGCGGACATGGTCGTTGTGGTGCGCCAGCCCAGCGTCAGCGAAGCCGACCTGTCGAACATCCAGACGCCTGATCTGCTGGGCAAGGCCAGCACCAGCTTCTCCGGCTCGTCGTCGGGCCGCGCTCATAACGTCAAGTTCGGCGCGGCGATTGTGGATGGGACGTTGATCCCGCCGGGGGCGATCTTCAGCATGAACGATGCGCTCGGCCCGCTGACCCTGGCCCGCGGCTTCCAGATGGGCTTCGGCATCACCCGCGACGGTGACGGCAACCTGACCACCGTGCCCGCCGAGGCCGGGGGCATCTGCCAGGTGGCGACCACCTTCTTCCAGAGTTCCTACTGGGCCGGGCTACCGGTGGTCGAGCGCCGCAACCACAGCTACTGGATCCCGCGCTACGGCCAGGGGCAGAGTGGTCGAATAGGCCTGGATGCCACCATCTCGCCGCCGGAGCAAGACCTGCGGGTGAAGAACACCACCGGCAACTGGATCCGCATTCATGCCGCCAGCAACGGGGAGACGGTGCTGTTCGAGCTATACGGGACCAACCCCGGCTGGACGGTCAAAGTCACGCCGCCGGTGATCAAGAATGTGGTGCCGCCGAGCGATGTGGTAGTCCACGAGGACAGCGACCTGCTGCCGAAGGGCCAGCAAGTGATGGCCGAGCACAAGCAGCAGGGGTTCGATGCCAGCATCACCCGCAAGGTGTACGACAAAGACGGCACCCTGATCGACAACGTGACGCTGACCAGCCACTATGCCCCCGCCCAGGATCGCGTCCTGACCGGCACGGGCAAAGCGGTGCCGAAGCCGTAATGCGCCAGACCAGCGTAGCCGAGGCGGGGTGCATGGGCACTCCGCCTTTTTGCTTCTTCTCTGCTGCGGCTGTTACTCTGGCCTGCGTGGTCTGTCGCCCCTCCGGGGCTATAACTTTGGAGGCCTTGCCCACAGTTCGCACTGTGGGCTACCCCCTGTCGCCCCTCCGAGGCTGATAGGCGTTGCTGGCACCCTGCGGCTGTTGCTCTGGCCTGCATGGTCTGTCGCCCCTCCGGGGCTATAGATTTGGGGCTTCTTCCCCCGGTTGGCACCGGGGGCTAGCGTCTGTCGCCCCTCCGGGGCTACGTCTTGCGGGCACGATACGGTTTGATCTGGCGCGTAACCGGCGGGGCACGGATGTTGGTATAATACAAGGATAGAGCGGTGGGGGATGGGTTTGCAACCCGCCGGGCGGACTCTGCGTATAGGATAGTGAGAGGATGACGCCTCATGGAACGAGGGGGCGCACCGTTGCCAAGTACAATGATGGTAGACGCACCTGCGCCTGCCGCCCCGCCGACACCTGCGGGGGTCCAGGACAGCGAAGAGCGGGTCTGGATCAGCCGGGCGCTGGCGGGGGATCAAACGGCCTTTGCGGCTTTGGTAGAACGCTACCAGGGCGCGGTCTATAATCTGTGTTACCGGATGCTGGGCACCCCCGGCGAGGCCGAGGATGCCGCGCAGGATGTGTTCCTCCGCGCCTGGACCCAGCTCCACACGTTTCAACAGGATCGCCGGTTTTCGACCTGGCTGCTGGCGATTGCCTCGCACTGGTGCATCGATCTGTTGCGCCGGCGGCGGCAAACGTTTGTGCCGCTCGATGATGTCACCGTATGGGCGGCGGCCACCGACCCGGAGCCGGAGGAGAGCGCGCTGGATCGCGAACAACGCGACGCCGTGCGCGCCCTGCTCAATACCTTGCCGCCCAAGTACCGGCTCGTGACGGTGCTGCGTTACTTTAAAGATTTATCGTATCTGGAGATCGCCGAGGCAACCGGATTGTCAGAGAGCGCCGTCAAAACCCAACTGCATCGCGCCCGCAAAATGCTGGCCGATCAACTACGCAAGAAAGGAGCACCCGCAAATGTCTTGCCGAGCATCAGCTAACCTGATGTCGCTCCGACTCGACGGGCTGCTCGAACCGAGTACCCAGGCCGAGCTGGATCAACACATCAAAACCTGCGCCCGCTGTCTGAGCGAGTGGACCGTGCTGCAAGAGGCCGATACCCTCTTGCGGATGAGTGCGCGTCGCCCGCTGGCCCCCTCACCCGATTTCCTGGCGAAGGTGATGGTCCGCGTGGCGCAGACCCCCGTGGTCCGCCCCGCCCACTGGGACCGTATCCGCGTGGAGGGGGGCCGCCGCACGCTGCCGATCGGCATGACCGGGCGCGCCGTGACGGCTCCGCTGCGCGGGTCAGCCCCGCTGGGTATCCTGGCCGCGCCGCAGCCGACCGGCTGGCGGGGGGTACTGGTCGCCTTGCAAAACCGGGTGGTGCAAGCCTATCTGGGGGGCGCGGGCGTGGCGATCGCCTTCGCGCTGCTAACCCTGGCCGTGCTGACCTCGTTTGTGGCTTCGACCGGGATCCCTACGCTGCCGGTGGTGAACCTGCTCCCCGGCGTAGCCCCGGCGCTGGATGTCGGTGAAACCGGCCTGACCGCGCTGTGGCATGTCTCCACCGTCTGGCTGGCCCAGTTGGACTTGGGGCTGGCCGCGCTGGCCGGGGTGGGGGTTGCGGCCTGTGCGGCGCTCTGGGCGGGCCTGGTGCGGCGCTATGGGCGGCGCGGCGCGAACGGGAGGATAGAGGCGTGAGTATCGCTTCAGGACCGGGCAGCCGTCCCGTGTGGCGCTTGCTGGCGCTGATCGGGGTGGCGGTAGTTGGCCTGGGCACCTTGATGCTGGTTGGCCTGGTGGGTCACGGCGTGAGCCGCGGGATCAAAGTGGTCAACGGCAATGCGGACGTGCGGGCGGGGCAACAGGCGAGCGATGTGACCGTCGCGAACGGGGACATCTTCATCCACCCCGGCGCGTTGGTCACCGGCGATGTGACCGTCCAGGCGGGCGAGATCACCGTGGCCGGGGTCGTCAGCGGCAGCGTGAGCAGCTTGCAGGGCGATATCAACCTGGCCCCGTCGGCGGTCATCGGGGGCAACGTTCTGGCCTCCGCAGGCGACGTTTATCGCCAACCGGGATCGCAGGTGCAAGGGCGGATCACCGCGACCGTTGGGCGGCTTCACAACGAAGCGCCGCCCGCAGCGCGCCCACCTGACCAGGGCGGCGGGTTCCTCGGCTGGCTGGTGGGCCTGATCCTGATGGGCCTTGCCAGTGCGCTGGCCCTGGGGATCGGCAGCCTGGTCCTCCTGGTTGCCCCCCGCCCGGTGACACGGATCGAGGCGACCCTGGAAGAGGTCTTCTGGCCCAGCGCCGTCGTCGGCGTGCTGACCGCGATCCTCTTGCCGGTGGTGACGCTGCTCCTCAGCGGGATCCTGCTCTTCACCGTGATCGGGCCGCCGTTGGTGGTGCTGGTAGCGGGCGCGGTCTGGTTCCTCGGCCTGGTCGTCTTTGGGCTGTGGCTGGGCGAACGCCTGGCCCGCACCTTCCCCCAGGCTCCCGTACCCCACACGGCCCTGGGCCGGGGGATGCTGGGCCTGACCCTGCTCCTGCTGGTGGGTATCGTCCTGGGGGGCGGGTTGCCCTGGCTGGG
>JBBSAN010000761.1:0-3828 GCA_038252265.1 Chloroflexia bacterium | reverse complement strand
TGGGCGGCCTGCTGCTCGGCCAGGGTCTGCGCCGCCTGGTCGGTGAAGAGATCCGGCAAGGCGGCGGCGGCCTGATCACGCCAGGCGTAGAGTTGATTGGGATGGATCCCATGTTGCGCGGCGATTTGGGCGATGGAGCGGGTCTCGCGCCAGATTTCCCGGACGATCTCGGCTTTGAGGCTGGGGCTATAGCTTTTACGGGATGCGGTCATCGGACACTCCTACCTTAGATAATGCCGTTTCGCTGTATGATTCAATGGGTACATTATATATTGCCCAGTAATTCCTCAGTTAGTATCTGCATCCGCGCTCGTGCTGTGCATCGCCTCGAATCAGTACGATCCCCCCACAAGATATGTGCATCGGGGATAGCATCGAGTTTCTGATAGAGTATTCTGCGCGCCCCCTCTAATTGTTCCCAGGTACGGTAGGCAGGGGTCTCCCACGAGACGGTCAGCAATGCCTGCTCTTGCCCGCGCAGTCGGGCGTGCTCCACGGAGTCGTTGGTTCGCAAACGGGTTTGTAGTGCCACGTTGTATGCGAGGAACTCCGGTGATGCGAGGACATCGGCATATGCCACATATTGAGCATCATCCAACCGCCGATGCTCCCACTCGTCCGGCGTATAAGGTTGGTCGGGATCGTAGTGCCTCTCCACTTGTTTGGTCCTTTTGCATACGAGGGTGCATTGTGTGATCGATGCGGATACTAACTTCGGTTTAGGTGCTAGATTAGGGTATTAACTGTGGCCCAACCTGGGTAATAACGCTGCGATCACCGCTGCTGCACGCGCTGGCTGGAGACAATAATTATGAGTTGGTTAGGAGACGTGCTCTGTTGAGACGGGCCTGCCTACATAACAGCTGGGGCCGCTACCTGTAACCCCCAGGTAGCGGCGTAGGCGTTCACCCACTCCTGCTCGGCGGCGGAAGGTACGACGCCCTCATACCAGGTGATCCTGCCCTCCGCATCATCGATATAGGCCAACCGCTCACAACGTGTATGCTCCGCATCGAGCCAACACACCAGGTCGTAGCATTCGGTATCTGTGTCAAGCACTACGGCTAATTCGGTTACGGCCACGTGGTTACCTCCTGGCAGGTTGATTTCCTGCGGATTGTTCGCGGCGCGGCGGCTGAGACTGCCGCCGCGCCGATCTTAGGGCTGGACCGGCGTGGGGGCCTCTGGGGTTGGAGAAGCGATCAGCGGGTCCCCTTGTTCCCCAGGATAGCCCGCCTGGCGCCAGGCGGGCCAGCCACCAAGCAGGACCCGGAGCTGATCGTAGCTAAAGTTGTAGGTGTCATGGAGCTTTTGCGCCACACGGGCGCTGGAGTTCTCGGCGGGTCATTGGCAGTAGAGGACGATTAGCCGATCACGCGGGAGCGTTGCTACCCGAAGCGCCAACTCACTCTCGGGAAACGACTGCGCGCCGAGGATATGCCCGGCAGCGTACTGATCGGATCCCCGGACATCCAGGATGAGGGGGCGAACGGTGGGATCGTCGTACAAGGTTTTGAACGCAGTCAGACTGATGCGGGGGGGGGCCTGTGGGCTCGCTTCGCCGGTGGTCGCCAGCTGCCAGAGGACGAACCCCAGGAGCAGGGCGAGGCCCGCAAGCGTGCTGCCGACCAGCACCCGCCGCCAGCGGCGGGCCGGGGACGGACGGGGCGTAGGGGATAGAAGAGTAGGGGCGGGATCCAGCATTACGAACGCTCCTTTTGACAAGCTATTGGCCGCAGGTCCTTCTATCTTCATGATACGGCATCGGCGGGCCTGTTCCCTGCCCCGCCGACGGTGTCCGCATGCGGATCCCGCAGCCCCCGGGCAGCCAGCATTTCGCGGGCTGGGGTCCGATCCCCATTGCAGGCAATACGGCGGGGGGCACTAAGATAGTGGATGGTGAACCCCAACTGCGTGTAGATCTCCACGATCCGGGCGGTAGCCTGGTTGGAGGCCAGGACCGGGCCGGGGTGGGCCGCTAGCCACTCGGCCAGACGCACCTGGTCCGCCCAGGCGAATCCGCCCGCCTGGTAGTGGGTGAACGGCACATCATACGGGGGATCGGCGTACACAAAGTCGCTTGGATCGAGTGGCAGAGTCGCGAAGTCACCGGTGCAGAGCTGCCAGGGGGTGAGCGCCTCCTGGTAGGGCGTGAAGGTCTGCCGGTAGATCACGCTGTGGTAGCGGCCGAATGGTACATTGAACGCACCCGCCTGGTTAAAGCGGACCAGGCCGTTATAGCCGGTCCGGTTCAAAAAGTAGAACAGCCCTGCCGCCTCGACGCTGGTCGCCAGCCCGGTCTGGATGAGATGATTGAAGCGGGCCCGGGCCGCATAGTAGTAGGCCGCCTCGTTGGCCCAGGCTGGGTCGCTGCGCAGACTCCCGGCCTGGAGATGGTGATAGAGGTTCATCAGGTGGGGATTCGCATCGTTGAGCAGGGCCGTCGCTGGCCGCAACCCCAGTGCTACCGCCATGCCCCCCACAAACGGTTCGACCAGCCGGCAGTGCGTATAGGGTTGCCACCAGGTGCGGAGTTGCGGCACCAGCCAGCGCTTGCCGCCCGGCCACTTGCACAACGGGGGCAGGTCGAGATGCGCGTGTTGGTGTGGACTATAGGAGAGTTTGGCTCCCGTGGTCGAACTTTCCTGGAGCTGAATTGTGGCCAAATTTGGTTCACGCTTTCCTTTTCAGTCTATGGAAACATGCTGCCTATCCTCAGCGGAAGCAATCCAACTGTGCTGGTAGTGGTTGTTGCCCGCATCTCCTTGGCCGCTCGCGGCATCTATCCCACTATGCGCCCAAACGTATTGGTCAATAAAACCTCAGTCATTGAGGCTTCTCCAAGTACGGCGGAGGCTTCCGCCGCACTTAATCACGTCCTGTACAGCACCGATGGCCGCACTTATGTAGGGCGTCGTGCTCTCCGGCTTCGCGCTTTTTCTGTAGCTCTGTACGAATGTCCGCTATAGCGACCGCTGTCCAAAGTTCGATGCAGTGATCGTCGTCCGCCTATCGCTGATGGGGTAACGTCTAGTGCTTACGGAGGGGCTGCCGGTTCGCAGGGTGTGGACCGACATTCACGGCTTTAAAGTTGCGTTTCAGCCCGAGTAGCACCGTCGCGAAGATTTCCGCAGTCGTCAGTGGTGGATATCGGGCCGTAATAGACTCTGTCCAGGCATCCAGGTCCGGTGGGGTGCCCTCAAGAAAGAGTTGCACGCCCTCCATCGCTTCTTGCAGCGCTGCCATATCTGCTGGATCGTCGGGCGGCAGTGCCTCAATCATCACCTTGTTCAACAAATGGCCTCCTTTGCGGGTTCATGCTAATCCACTTGGTAGCGGCTTACCCGCTGCGTCGGTTATAACTTGGCGAGACGTCCTCAGCTGGCGCGGCGGTGAGGAGGGGCCCGCGCTGTTGCCAGGTCCGCCCCGTCGCGGCTTCCCGTGCCTGCACATCCGCGACTAGCGAACGCATCGTCTCCGGACTGCGCTCCAGGGCGGTCTGCATATGATGGGCCTGGCTGAAAATGCAGATGCGGCACGACACCCGGGCGCGCCCCCGCTCGACCCGTGCGGGGTCGAGGAGTTGCTCCAGGGTTTCACCTTGCAGAAAATAGGCCGGATGCGGCGTGATATCCGCATCCACCACCGCCTGGGTAACTGCGTGGAAGGGGAGGGCGATCCCCGGTCGAAGCCAGGTCATCTGCCAGCCCTGGGGCCAGGTGCGGCCAGCGTGTAACGGCAAGCGGGCTTCCCACGCCGGTAGCTTGGATCGGGTCGGGCTTTCTGCCCAGCGCTCCCCGGAGACGAGGAGGGGCCGTGCTCCCAGGG
>JBBSAN010000760.1:0-3835 GCA_038252265.1 Chloroflexia bacterium | reverse complement strand
GTGACGAGGGATCAGGGATCAGGGGGCAGGGGTCGGAGATTGGTAGAGGTAACGACAGGTGTTTGAGATGAGTTCCCCTCGCCTCGCGTGAGCGGGGAGAGGGGCCAGGGGTGAGGGGTGCTTGGGTGCCCCACCTAGCGAAAGCGGAGAAACCAGCATGACCGAACGCCCCACGCTCGAAACGGCACGGCTGATCCTGCGCCCGTTCATCCTGGCCGACGCGCCCGAGGTGCAACGCCTGGCAAACAACCGCGAGATCGCCGCCACCACCCTCAGCATCGCCCATCCCTACGAAGACGGTATGGCCGAACGCTGGATCAGCACCCACCAGGCGAAGTTCGAGCAGGGCACGCAGCTCCATTTTGCCATCACCCGCCGTGCCGACGGGGCGCTGATGGGCAACATCCTCCTCTATCTCACCCCCCGGCACCAGCACGCTGAACTGGGCTACTGGATCGGCCAGCCTTACTGGAACCAGGGCTACACCAGCGAAGCCGCTGAGGCCGTGCTGGGCTACGCCTTCACTGTGCTGGACCTGCACCGCGTCGTGGCCCACCACATGACCCGCAATCCCGCCTCTGGGCG
This sequence comes from Chloroflexia bacterium, assembly GCA_038252265.1. Classification (GTDB taxonomy): domain Bacteria; phylum Chloroflexota; class Chloroflexia; order QHBQ01; family JAICKM01; genus JBBSAN01. Next base: position 3,250 of record JBBSAN010000760.1, on the reverse strand, counting down.
GGTCCTACAGAAAATCGGCATGACCTACGAAGGCACCCTGCGCCAGCACATCCTGAAATGGGACGTGTTCGAGGACTCCGCCGTGTATGGCATCCTGCAAGACGAATGGACGAACCGCCCCGAACGTATTTGATCAACGTAACAGTTGGGATCTGTGATTGCTGGTAGCCGACGGAGGTTAGGGCGGAGTCCCCCTCTCCGCCGCGTCAGCGGGGAGAGGGGACAGGGGTGAGGGGTGTTCGGGTACGGATCAGTGCGCTGTCTCGTCCACGTCGTCTGCCGCAAAGCTGGGCAGGTGCGGGGTGGGAAGATCGGGTGTGTCCACCAGATACAAGGGCGGAGCCTGGGGCAAGGCCAGGCGGCGGGCAAAGTCCACAAAGACCCCGTTGCTCCAGCCGAACCCGGTGACGGTGCCATACAGCCCGCTTTCGACGTGGGTTGATTCTTCCACCACGTTATACTTTTCCCACAGCGTGCCGCTGGCGGCAAAGACGCGGGCACCCAGGTCGCACCAGGCGCGCATAATCTGCTGCGCCTCGTCCATGTAGCCGTAGCGTTCCAGCCCGCCGACCACGATCCACTGCAACGGTGCCCAGCCGTTGGGGTAGGCCCACTGCCGCCCGGCGCGCTCCTCCAGCGTCGTCACCAGCCCGCCGGGGAAGCGGAAGCGGGGCAAGATATCGCGCACCATCCGCGCCGCCTGGGCCGGGGTGGCGAGTCCCGCCCACAGCGGGTAGAACCCGGCCAGTGACAGGTGGGGACTCCGTTTCTGGTTGACATAATCATAGTCGCAGAACGCCCCCAACTCCTCGTCCCACATCAGGCGCTGCATCGTCGCGGCGCGCTCAACCGCCCAGGCTTCCAGGCGCCGGGCGCGCTCGGTTTGCCCCAGCAAGGTGGCGGCATGGGCGAACTCGCGTTCGTTGCTGTAGAGGATCGAATTGAGATCTACCGGCAAGTGTTCCAGCCAGCGGTCATCGCAGCGGGTCGAGTGATCCCAGCCGCTCTCGCAGGAGGCAAGTACGTCGAGGTAGTTAATATCAAAATAGCGCGACAGCCCGGCATAGACCATCCGGTGATGAGGCTGCTGGGTGCCCCGCCAGACGGTGCTGTACTCCTGGTCGGCCAGGTTCATCATTTGCCGCAGGTAGGTCAGCGCGTCGGCGTCGTCTTCTTTGCGCTTGATCTCATAGGCCAGCCGGATCAGGTGGGGGAAGAAGGGCGGTTGGCTGCGCGAGAGGAAATAATAGCGGCTGGCGTTGGGAATCAACCCGAACCGGCGCAACATCCAGGCCATGTTGTCGGCCATGTCCACGATCAGGTGCTCATGCGGGGTGCCGGTCAGGCCCAGGGCAGTAAAATAGCTGTCCCAGTAATACATCTCCTGGAACATCGCGCCATCGCTGGGCACCACATAGGGGCGAGGCAAGCCGATCAGCGTGCCCTGCGGGCGCGGGTTCGAGCGGATGATGCGCGGCCAGTAGTCCGCGATGTAGGTCAGGACAGGAGTGTATTCCATCGCCTGATTATACCATAAACGGCACACAAAGAGGCGCAGAGCAACACGCTCTGCGCCTCCCCCAATGTACTTAACCGGACTGGTTAGTCCTGGCTGGCGTTTGTCGTGTCGCTGTAATCCGTGTTGGTGTAGTCGGTGGTGTTGTAGTCGGTGCTGGTCCGCTGGGTATTGCCCTGCACCTGGACCCCGCCCGACGGGACCACTTCCACGTTCTCGTGGCGCACGGTGCCGCTCACGGTGCGCTGCTGCTCCACGCGCTCCTTGTTGATAACCACTTCTTCGCCGGTCACTTGCTTCTGAAGCTGGGCCTGCTCCTCGTACACCGGCACGCGAATCGTCTGATCGCCGATGTCGGCGGCGTTCAGTTGGTTCGGGTCGGTGATGGCGCGGCGCTCGATGGTCACTTCTTCGTGGGCCAGCGTCACCGGCACGGCCTGCTGGTGCTCGTGGACGGTCTTGCGGATCTCCACTTCGCCCGCCTGCACGGCCTGCTTCATCGGGATCAAGCTCTCGCGGCGCAGGATCATACGGGCCTCGTCGGCGGTGCGGGCACGGCCTGTGCTCTGGTCCACCGGGCCATACTGGCGCTGGTTGGCCTGCAAGGTCTGGTAGTAGTTGGCCCCCTGGCCCTGCCGGCTCACGTCGATGTTCTCGGCACCCGCTTGCAGCAGGATATTGCGCGCCTGGTCGCCGCTCTGGCCGCCCTGGGCCAGCACCACGATGTTGCCTTCCTGCGCTCGGCTCTCATAGATGCCGTACTCGTCGCGGTTGAACCCTTGCTGCTCCAACTGCCGCACGTTGCTGCGGTCGAGGATCTGGGCCTGCAAGCCAGCGGCCTGTAGCTGCTGGACCGCCCGCTGGGCAAATTCCTGGTCGGTGAATACACCAACTGCTTTGTATGCGTTCTTAGCCATTTGAAAAAGTACCTCCAGATAGTAAAGCGTTAAGTAGGTAGGTTGGTACTGCTGGTGGCTTATTTAGAGGGCCGCCCCGGTTGTCGGAACCCTCACAAGCCGGGTGCTTCTCCGGCGTGGGAAACGCCTTCATTGCCGATGAATTCCACGCCGTCGGTGGTCTCAAAATGGAGCCGTTCGCGGCGCACCGTGTCGCTCACCTCGCGGCGCTCAACCACGCGCTGTTTGGTGATGTGCAACTCTTCGCGGACCACCCGGCGCTTGAGAACCACGATTTCTTCCTCGACCACCGGAATGATCAGCGTGTTGCCCTCCTGCCGGGGCAGGACCGCCTCGCCGTCGGCCAGAATACGCCCGACCGGCAGCCGTTGGATCTGGAGTTCTTCATGAGCCAGCTCCACCGGCACCGTGACCGGGGCCGTCTCCACGGTTTTCTTGATCGTGATCGCCCCGGCTTCAACCCAGTGCTTTTCGACTTGCAGGTGTTCCTGGATCAACTGCATCACCTGCGGGTCGGTGGTGGCTCCGGGTTCCAGGATCCGGGCTGGCACCGTGGCGATCGCCTGGGTGCTGTAAGGATCGGTGGTGCCCGTCTTCTTGCGTTTGCTCATAAGATTCCTTTGGGCTACAGGTTGGGCTTTTGTGGTTTATCGTTGCTATTATGTGTAGTACTGCCCAGCGTACACAAAAGCAAATTTTATGCCACTTCCGGCCTGCGCTGCCGGTTTCTGTGTGCCCCTTCATATGAGCATCTCCAGGGCCGATGCATTCTCCTGGGTAGGGGCCGACCCGTGGGTCGGCCCTGGTGGGGCGTTCG
>JBBSAN010000759.1:0-3838 GCA_038252265.1 Chloroflexia bacterium | reverse complement strand
TCGCGCCGACGAGGCCGACGCGACGGCGGAGGGCTAAGCCATGTCGCTCCGCCTGCGCCTGGCGCTGTGGTATACGGCCCTGGCCGGGGTGGTGGTGGGTGCTGTCCTGGTGGCCGCCTTCTTGTCGCACAGCGCCACCCTGGCGGTGGAGATTGACGCCCAGTTGCACGGGGTGGCCCAGCGCGCCGCCACCCGCGTGATCGCAGGCATCGGCCCCCAGGATGGCGTGACCGCCGACAGCCTGCAACCGATCACCGATTTCACTGATGCCGAAATCTGGGTCCGCTACTTTGACCAGAACGGGCACGAACTGGCCGAGTCGGCCAACGCCGCCGGGCGGCCTGTCCTGTTCCTGCCACTGAGCGAGGATAGCGCGGGGCGCTATGTAGACGGGCAGGACCGCGGGGAGCGGCTGCGGGGCTACGTCCAGCCGGTGCGGCGGGGCACGCTGCTGACCGGCTATCTGACGGCGACGACCTCGCTGGTCAGTGTAGACCGGCTCAACGACCGGTTTGCGCTGTTGCTATTGGGGATCGCGGTCGGGGGGCTGCTACTGACAGCGGGGGCGGGAGGAGCCGTCGCGGCGGGGGCGCTACGACCCATCCGCACGATCATCACCACCGCCCAGGCCATCGCCCTGGGCCGCGGCTTCTCGCGCCGCCTACCCCCGGCCCCCCACCGCGACGAACTGGGCCAGTTGACCCGCACGCTCAACGAGATGTTGAACAGCCTGGAAGCCGCCTATGCGGCCCAGCGGCGCTTTGTGGACGACGCCGCCCACGAATTGCGCGCCCCGCTCACGGTCATCCAGGGCAACCTGGCCCTCTTGCAGGCCCCCCAGGCGCTCGGCCCGGAGGAGCAGGCCCAGGTGCTGGCCGACCTGGCCGGGGAGGTGCAGCAGTTGGGCCACCTGGTCAACGCGCTGCTCGCCCTGGCGCGGGCCGATGCCGGGCAGCAAGGGCGGCAAGTAGTCGTGGAACTGGACGCGGTGCTGACCACCGGCTACCGGCGGTTGCGCGCGTTGGATGCGCCGGTCGAACTGCACATCGGCGCGCTGACCCCGGTGTGCGTGCGCGGCGACACCGATCAACTCGAACAACTGCTGCTGATCCTGGGCGAGAACGCCCTGCGCTACACCCGGCCCGGCGGGCGGGTCGAACTGGGGCTGCTGGAGGCCGACGACGCGGCGGTGCTGACCGTGCGCGACACCGGAATCGGCATCCCGGCAGACGAATTGCCCTACATTTTCGACCGCTTCTACCGGGGCGGCGGGGCGCGCACCCTGCGCCGCGACGGCACCGGCCTGGGCCTGCCGATTGCCCGCTGGATCGCCGAAAGCCACGGCGCGGGGCTGACCGTCGAGAGCCAGCCGGGGCAGGGGAGTTGTTTTATGGTGCGCTTCCCGGCGATCCCCTGCGAGGCCGATGCGGACCTCCCCACTGCCCCACCCGCCTGATCAGCCCGTTCCTGCTCACCCCCCCACGCCTGCCGGGGCGACTCTTAGGGGATTCTTACCCCCTTCTCAGGTAACTCTCAGGAAGTACTGCTAAGCTCTTTACAGAGCGGATGCTCCATCATGCCCGCTTCCTGTGCAACACGCCCCGGCCTATTCCGTCTTTCCTTGTTCGATTGGAGCATATATACGGATGCGTCCCCTGGAGTGCGCGACCCACCGCCGAGCGTGTGCAGGAGCCTTTATTGGAGATGCACATGAACTTATATCTGGTACGCCACGGTCTTTCGACCTGGAACGTCGCCGGTCGGCTGCAAGGCTGGCGCGACCCCGACCTGACCCACGAGGGGCGCGGGCAGGTCGCCGCCACCGCCATCTCGTTTGCCGCCATCCACGCCCGGCAACGGCTCACGTTCGCCGCGTTGTATAGCAGTCCGCTTCGCCGCGCCTGGCAGACCGCCGAGGCCATCGGGGCGCGGCTGGGGCTGACCCCCCAGGCCGTCCCCGATCTGCGCGAGATGCACGGCGGGGTGGTCGAGGGACTAACCCAGGCCGAATGGCAGCAGCGCTATCCCACCCTGATCGCAGGCTGGGATGATCGGGCCAACCTGGACTTTGGCTGGCCGGGTGGCGAGACACGCCGGGCCTTCCGGGCGCGCTGCGTGCGGGTTCTCAGCACCCTGGTCGCGCGCCACGATCCCGAGGCCAATCTGATTGTGGTGACGCACGGCGGGGTGATCAAAGCCTATCTCAATGCCACCCGCCCGACCGATCCCGGCGGACCCCGCCTGTACGACGCGGACAATTGCAGCATTACCCATCTTTTCTTGCCGAGCGCGGGCAGCAGCGACACGGGATCGGTCAGTTGCATCCGCGCCTTTAACCAGCGGGATCACCTGGGTCACGTGGGCCGGGAAAGCGCGCCGGAGGGCCGGGCCGATCTGGCGCTGCAATAGGCGGGCACCGGCAGGGGCCAGGGGCGCGGCCCACCGCCGCGGGAAGGATCGAGAATGCGGGCGATGAAAGCCAGCACCCTCAAAGGATGGACCGTGGTCAGCCTGAGCCACGCCGAAAAGATCGGCGCGGTCAGTGACATCCTGGTCGATCGGGCGCTGAGCCGGATCGTCGGGCTGAAAATCCAGACTGGGCGGCGCGGCCACGAGCAGGTCGTGCCCGTGGCGGACATTCGCTGCATCAGCGCTGACGCCATTGTCATCACCAACCGCCAGGTGCTGCGGGATGGGGCCGCTCCTGACCTCCGCGCGCTGCCTACCGGCCACGATCTGCACCATACCAAAGTGGTGAGCTACAGCGGCACGGTGCTGGGCAGGCTCTGCGATGTAGAATTCGACCCCGATCAATATCATATCACCCAGTATCTGCTGGCCGGAACATTCTGGGACCAACTCGCCCACACCGGCAAGACCTTCCGCCCGGCCCCCGGCTTCCTCTCCGGGGCCGATCTGCTGATGGTGCCCGATGAAGTCGCGGATGCCCTGTAAGCGACCCCACCGCGCCCGCCGCAACCCCCCACCGCGCCGGATCGCTGCGGATCCGGCGCGATTTTGTGCCCAGGCCCCCAGCATCTCCTCCCAACCTCCCTTCTTAGCTAATTCTTAGGTTGGTCTCAGATAGTTCTCAGGAACATCCCGTACACTTAGAGTAGCTTAAGTGATCAGAACCGGCGCGCTCCAGAGGTGCGCACGTCCAGAGCGCCGACAGTGGCGCATGATCGCTGCCTTCTGGCGTGAGGTAGGCAAAGGAGCAGGAAACACCGATGAGTACCTTCTGGCAGTTGGGCCGGGTCCGGTCCATGATCGTGAGTTTGAATTATACCTGGCTGATCCTGGGGGGTCTGGCCGTGTGGTATCTGGCCCAGGTCTGGTTGGCCCCTTATCTGCCCGGCACGGCGGTGATCTGGCCGCTGGCCGTAGGCCTGGTGCTGCTTTACGGCGCAGGGCTACTGCTGGCGGAAGCGGTTCGCACGCGCTTGGCCGGGATCTTCACCCCCGCCTGGCCGCGCAGCGTCCATCTCTTCCCCTTTGGCGCGGCGGCGGCCTACCCGTTGCGGGCGCTGGCGGCAGGTCCGGCGGCGCGCACCGCCCTGGCGGGGCCGGGCGTCCTGGCGCTACTGGGCGCAGTCTATGGGGCCGCCAGTATCGTCTTGCCGGGGGCCACGCTCGTGGGTGCGGTGTTCCAGGCGCTGGCCTTCATCCACCTGACCGTGGCCGCGCTGAACCTGATCCCCGGTCTGCCCCTGGCGGGCGGCTGGTTCCTGATCGCCCTTCGCACCTGGATGAGCAACGACCGCGAAGGCGGCCTGGCCCTCGCCCGGCGGCTGGGCCTGCTGGCAGCGATTGCGCTGGCCGGGGCCGGGGTGGTCGT
>JBBSAN010000758.1:0-3847 GCA_038252265.1 Chloroflexia bacterium | reverse complement strand
GGGCGTCGCGTGCGCCGCCCACCCCGACCCCCCCGCCCCACCCCGGGGGGCCCCCCGCCCCCCCGCCGACTGCCGCCCCCCCCCCCTATGTGCCCCCGCGGGTGGGGCCGCCGCTGGGGGCCCCACCCGCCGCCGGTCCGCCAACCGAGACCCCCGTGGTCCAGGAACCGCCCCCACCGGGCGATGTCACCGCGACCCCGGAGCCGCCGGTGCTCTTGCCCCCGACCGGGAACAACCCGGCCCGGCCCAATCTGGTCAGCCTCCCGGTGCTGGTCTATGTCGATATGAACCGGAACGGGCGGTATGACGCGGGCGAAGGGGTGCGTAACCTGGGCATGATCTTCCGCGCCCCCGATGGCACCACCGAGACCACCGCCAGCACGGGCCGGAGCGGCACGAGCCAGGTGTTGCTGTTGCGCGGGGTCAAGCAGCGGCTTACCATCCCCTTCCTGGGCCGGACTTTTGAGGTGATGCCCGGTGCCGGGAGCGTCACGCTGGGTCTGCCCGCCCCGCATCTGCCTTCGCGGATTCCTTAAACCGCGAAGCGTGCAGCGGGAAACGTGAAACGTGACCAGTTAATAGAGGGCACGCTGCACGTTTCCCGCCTGATATATCGAGAGCATGGCAAGGGTCTTGCTGTAGATCTGGCATCCCCTTCTGGAGGTTGAAAGTACGGGCCTTATGAGTAGTGATCATCCCGATCCCCATGTGAGTGCTGCGGAGCCAACTCCGCACGGCGCGTCCGCCCCCTCGGATCCCGGCGCGGCCCACGATCCGGCGCTGGCCGACCCGCACGCCGACCCGCACGACAGCCACGGTGAGCCGCCGATACTGGTTGAGGAGACCCGCCCCCCCTTATCGGTGCTGATCTGGCCGTTGATCATCCTGTTGATTGTGGGCGCGCTGGCGCTGCCGTCGGTCGCCTCGGCGTTTTCGCGCTACGGCAACGCGCCGATTTCGGAAACCTCGACCAGTACCGGGCTGGATCAAACGCCGGTCGGGGCGGGCACGCCGATTGTGGTCAGCACGCCCAGTGCCGTGCCGCCGAGCACCCAGACCAGCGGCGGCGTCAGCGAGGGCACGGTCATTCCGCAGGTGACGAATGCGTTGACCGCGCTGCCGACCAATGTGCAAGGGCCGCTGACCACCCCTACCGCTGAACCGCCCACCCCGTCGCCTTTGCCGCCCACGGTAGCCCCGACCCAGGCGGCGGTCCCCATCATCAGTGATCCGCAGCAGGGTATGTTGCGTTCGGTGGAGTTCGCCGGGCAAACCTACCGGGTCGAGCCGACCGAGATCGTGGCCGACTGGGAGTTCAGTGATCAGCCCGGCGTCGCCAGTTGGATCACCGGCACGGTGATCAATTACATTGTCGGACTGCCCTATAATCCCACGAACGCCGCCCTGTTCCAGAAAGTGAAGCAGGCCGACGCCGTGCGGTTGACGGTCGCCAGCGGGCAGGTGCTCATCTTTCGGGTGACCGCGATCACCCGCGTGGCAACGACCAACATCAGCGTGATGGCCCAGGATCATCCCGGCGTGACCCTCTTGCTGCTGGGTGAACCGGCGGCGGATCGGCTGACCATCATCGGCAACGAAGCGCCGCAGGGCTGACCCGCCGCGCTCCTGACCAACCACACCTGACATGATCAAGAGGTCCAGCCATCCGGCTGGACCTCTTCGCGTGGGTGCTATAGGCGGTCTGCGCCTCGATCCTTTAGGGGGTGGGCGTCGTGACCGCCGTGGGGGGCCAGGCGGCGAAGCCGGAGAACAGCGTCGTTTCGCCCGGCTTGCCATGCAGCAGGTAGCCGGTGGGGTCCGTCGCGGTGAGGTCGGGGAGATAATTCCAGTAATAGAGGCCCCGGAACCAGGGTTGTCCACCCAGCACGCTCAGCGCGGCCTGGAGGGCGGCGGCCTGCTGGTCGGGGGCGGCCTCGGTGGTGGCCGGGGCCGAGAACTGCATGTTGCTGCCCGCCGCGCTGCGGTAGCCCAGTTCGGTCAGCAGCACCGGCTTATCGAGCTTGTTGTTTTCGCGCCAGTACTTGATGCCGTTGGCGATCTGCTGCCACCCGGCGGTCAGTTCGTCGGCACTGGGGTTGGGCGTGTTCGTCACCGGGTAATAGGCGTCGATCCCGATGTAGTCCAGGTCGTTCCAGAAGGAGATGGCCGGATAGCTGGGCCAATTGCCCGCATAGGTCAGGGGGCCGGGATACGCCGCCCGCACCGCCGAGACAATGGCGCCCCAGTCCGCCTCGTGCCCCGGCACCGTGCCGTCTAGCTCGGTACCGATGCAGAGCAGTTCGACGTTGTACGTCTTCGCCAGCGCGGCGTAGTGGGTGATGAAGGTGCGGTAGCTGTCGAACCAGGGGGCGGGCAGGTTCCCCAGGTCGGTGCGACTGGTCGCCACTTTCAGATCGACATGGGGCTTGAGCATCACCCGCATCCCCAGGCGGTGGGCGGTATTGATCGCGTGGCCTAACGCGCCGTCGCTGATCGTGCGTCCGCCGCGCCCTTCCGAGGGGGCGAGCGCCGTACTCTGCGTGTCCGACATATACCAGGTGACGACGATGCCGATGCTGTTGATCCCCTGCCCGGCCAGGAACTGGAGCGTCGCGTCTGAATCGCTCCCAGCCACTTCGTTGGGGGTGTAGGAGGTGTAGTTGACCCCTTTTTGCAGGTCGGTTGCGCCCCACGCACCGGGGCCGGCAAGGGCGGGTTCCAGGGGCACGGGGGTCGGCGTCACCTGCGCGCCGAACACGTCTTTATAGGGCTTGTCACCAGGGTTCGCCGCTGCCGGACCGTAGGCTTCAAACTCCCAGATCGAGGTGCCCCACTGCGGGAATTTGCGCGCCTGCATGAGCACTCGCACATAGCGCGCCGTCACCGGGGCGAAGAAGAACTCGTCCTGCGTGCCGTCCTGGTCCCGCGCTTCGACCACCGTCTTCCAGGTGGCGTCGTCATCCGCCGTCTGGATATCATAGCTGGTGGCGAAGGCGTCTTCCCAGTGGATGATCACATGGTCGAGCGTCTTGGCCTGGCCGAAGTCGAAGCGGATCCACTGGTTGTCCGCCCCGTTCAGCGGTGCCCAGCGCGTGCTCAGGTCGCCGTCGGCGGCGTTCATCGCGTCCGGCGACGGGGCGAAGCCCGGCGTTGTATCGAACGAAGAGGCTTTCGCTGCCTTCATCAGCAGATAGACCTCGGTGTCGCCCGCTGCCGCCGGGCTGGTCGCCGTGGCGGCGGGGGCAGGGCTGGCCGTTGGGAGGGCAGGGGGCGTTGTCGTGGCGGCATCAACAACCGGCGTTGTGGTCGGGGTCGTGCCGCTATCGCAGGCGCTCAACAGCAAGGCCGCCAACAACAGCACCGGGGTTACAGACTTTTTGAATAGAAGCACGAACAGATCTCTCCTGCTTGACATAAATTTCAGAAATCAGAAGTTAGACATCAGATTTATGAACCCTGGGTCCTGGGGTATCTATAAATGAAACGAGATGCGGGGTAAAAAGCGACGGGCGCGCAGTGATCTGCTGGCAAGCACGAGCGGACAACGGCGTAGTACGACTGTTGCAAAGCCGGTTGGCGTTGGCTGATCCCCGCTGTCATCCGGAGCGCCGCGAAGGATCTTCCTGGTGGGCCGTGGTGCTCAAGCTAAGATTCCGATCTTCCCTGACGCCTGGCGGCCCAGACAAAATCCTTCGCGGCGCTCCGGATGACAGCGGGGATTGCATTCGCTTAATTCTGCACCTGTAGGATATGGCGCGGCCCATTGATGGGCGGGTACCCGCCCATCAATGGGCCGCGCCATATCCTACAGGTGCAGAATTAAGCGAATGCAATCCCCGCTGTCATC
>JBBSAN010000757.1:0-3849 GCA_038252265.1 Chloroflexia bacterium | reverse complement strand
GGTCGGATGCCCCCAAATTACCGGACACCCGACCAAGCGACCTGCCGGTCGCCACTACACCAGGATCGAGGCGGCGGTGCTACGGGCATGAGGCCACCCCTATTTGGAGGATAGGGCGCTGCCCATTGATGGTCGGGTGTCCTCAACATCTGGGGTGGGCCGACATCAATGGACAGAGCCATATCCTACAACGGGCATTGTCGTTTATGCGCGGATCGCAGAGACGGCGGAGTGTACCTGAAACCACCTGTCGCGCCCTGGATTTACAGAGGCCGCCCCATTGGGACGGCCTCCTTGCTGTGCTGCCGTGGATACGGCGACTCTGCCGCTTACCGTTGTTGCGGGGTGGAGCAGTTAGGATAGAAAGCGTTGGCCGCGATCTTTGCCATCTGGCCCCGCGTGGCGTCCGAGTTCGGGCGGAAGTAGGGCCGGTTGCCGGGCGGCACACATGGCTCGAACGCGCCCCCGCAGGGATAGCCGTTGACGATGCCGCGACTGGCGACCCGCTCGATATAGAGGTAGAAGGTGCTGCCCGGAGGCGCATCCGCGAACGTCTGGCCGGTCGGCGTCTCGGTCCAGCCCGCCGCCCCGCTGGTGATCTTGGACAACTGCCCGCGGGTCACGTTGTTGTTGGGGCGGAAGTAGGGGCGGTTATTGGGCGAGATACACGGCTCGAAGGGCCCGCCACAGGCATAGCCGTTGATGATGGCGCGCCCCGACAGCCGCTCGACCCAGAGGGCGAAGGTGCTGCCCGGCGGCACATCCTCGAACGTTTGCTGGCTCGACGGCACGACATCGTGGAAGCCCGCCGACTCGGAAACGATCTTGCTCACCTGGCCGCGGGTGACATTATTGTTGGGCCGGTAGTAGTTGCCGGGGCAGGGTTCGCCCGGCCCGCCGCAGGGATAGCCGCCGACGATGCCCCGGCAGGCCAGACAGCGCACCACGGCGTAGAACGTATTGGTGGCCGGCACATCCACGAACTGCACCGGGCAAGGGGTGACCGGTGGGCAACTGGCCGCGCTGATGTGCAGCCCCCAGCCGTTGAGGGTGCCGCTGGCCCCCGATCCCACATCCTGGATTTCGAGGGTCCAGGTGCCGGTGGAGTGTTCCCCCGCCAGCGGGACCAGCCGCCCCGACGGGCGGTAGACGCCCTGCCCCGGCGGGCAGGTGGCTCCGATCTCGCTGCCCGCGCTGTCGGACAGGGTGAAGCCGGTATTCCCCGCCGTCCAGGGGTTGCCGCTACAGGCCCCGACAAACAGTTCGATGCGGGTGTTCTCCGGGCTGGTCAGATAGGCGCGCAGGTCGCCGGGGTCGCCGTGGGCGATATTGAAGCCGGTCACTTCGACGCTACCGATGGTCGGCCCATTGGCGATGACCAGCGTAGAGAGGACTGTGGTGCCGGGCTGGACCGCTTTCGGCACATCAGTGCTGGGGGCGTTCACCACCTGGCAGGTGGGGGCCGGGCTGGGCGTGCGCGTGATGGTCGCCGACGGCCCGGCGGTGCGGGTTGCGCTGGGTGTGCGGGTGCCGGTGGGCGAGGGCGTGCCGGGGGTAAGGGTGCTGGTGGCCGTGGGCAGCGGCGTGGCCGTCGGGCAGTTTACCCCGGTGATGTGGAGGCCCCAGCCGTTCAGCGTGCCGCTGTCGGGGCTGCCGGCATCATCGATCTCCAGGGTCCAGGTGCCGGTCGAATGCTCCCCGGCCAGCGGGGCCAGCGACCCCGACGGTCGGTAGACCCCTCCTCCCGGCGGACAGGTGCTGCCGATGTCGGTCAGCCCGTTGTCGGACAGGGTGAAGCCGGTGGTGCTTGCCGTCCAGGCCCTGCCGCCGCACACGCCGACGAACAGTTCGATGCGGCTGTTTTCGGCGCTGATCAGGTAGACATGGAGGTCGCCCGGATCGGTGTGGGTGATATTGATCCCGGTCACTTCGACGCTGGCGATAGTGGGGCCGTTGCTGATCACCAGGGTCGAGGTGATCGTGCTCAGCGCCGGGATCGGTTTGGGCACATCGTTGCTCTGCACGTTCACCTGCCCGCAGGGGACCGGGGTGAGGGTGAACGTCGCGGTGGCGGTCTGGGTGCGCGTGGGTGTGAGGGTAGGCGTGCGGGTCAGCGTGATCGTCGGGGTGAGTGTCGGCGTGATTGGCGTGGGCGAGGCACAATAGGAGCCGTTGATCCGCAGCCCCCAGCCGTTCAGTGTGCCGCTGTCGGGGCTGCCCGTGTCATCAATCTCCAGGGTCCAGGTGCCGCTAGACTGTTCGCCCGCCAATGGGGCCAGCGTGCCGGAGGGGCGATAGATGGCCTGCCCCGGCGGGCAGGAGGAGCCGATCGCGCTGAACCCGTTGTCGGATAGGGTGAAGCCGGTGTTTGCGCCCGTCCAGGGATTGCCCCCGCACACGCCGACGAACAGTTCGATGCGCGTATTCTCCGCACTGATCAGGTAGACGTGCAAATCACCGGGGTCGCTGTGGGCGAGGTTGATCCCGGTCACTTCGACGCTGCCGATGGTCGGCCCGTTCGTGATGACCAGGGTCGAGGTCACTGTGCTCAGCGCCGGGATCGGCCTGGGCACATCGCTGCTCTGGATGTTGACCTGCCCACAGGTGGGCACCGGACTAGGCGTCCGCGTGGGCGTGCTCGTCGTTGTGGAGGTAGCCGTCTGGGTGCGCGTCGGCGTCGGGGTGAACGTGTTGGTTACCCCAGGAATCGGGGTGTTGGTCGGGGTGTTGGTCGGCGTGCGGGTGGGGGTGTTGGTCGGCGTCGGGCTGGGGGTGCTGGTCGGGGTGCCCGCGCAGGGAACGGTGGTCAGGTTGATCCCCCAGCCGTAGAGGGTGCCGACATCCAACGCCCCGACATCGCTGATGTTCAGGCTCCAGGTGCCGTTCGGATTGTCGCCGGTGAGCGGGGTCAGCGCGCCGCTGGGGTGGTAGGTGCCCTGGCCGGGCGGACAGACCGCGCCGATGGTGGTCGCGGCGTAGTCGGACAGGGTGAAGCTGGTGGTGCCGACCGTCCAGCGGTTCCCACTGGCCTGGCAGACGCTCAGCCACAACTCGATGCGAGTGCCTTCGGGGCTGGTCAGGTAGGCATGGAGGTCGCTGGCGTTCTCGTGCGAGATGACGATCCCGGTGACATCCACATTGCTGATGGTCGTCGGCGCATTACTGATCACCAGTGTGGAGGTGATCCCCGCCGCATTGTTATCGGGAATCGCCAGGGGCACATTGGTGCTGGTGTAGACCAGGGGTTGGCATCCGCCGTTCGGGCTGTCCCGCAGGATGGGGGGGGTGGCTTGGGGACCGGGCGCGGTGGTGCTGGCCTCGGCCCGCGGCGCGGCAGCATTGGTGGCACGACTGGCGAAGACGGTGATCCCGAGCAGCGTCATGGCGATCAGGATCACAAAAAGGGAGGCCCATTCACGTCGTTGCATAGCGTGGCTCCTTTTCAAGGGGGTGAGATTTTCGTGCAGGGTCCCATTTTGGCCGACCGGCTCTTCAGCTCTCGCTTGATTTGGCAACCTGGGGTGAGCGATGCAGCGATCAGCGGCCCTCTATTGTAGCATATGTTACCTGCGAATAGCAATCCACCGTTGCTGCAACTGGCTATAAAATGCCCACAATCGCGCTTGACTCTGCTTGCTCGGGCGTGTATAATTATTAATGGCCTTCTCACGGCCACTCCGTATAAGTCATAAACAATACACGTATTCCCGGTGGTCTGTCGGTAGTGCTTGGGTGCGACCAATAGTTTTGCACGCACAAAGCATCGTAGAGCAGAGACGCTGCGGATCGGCGCGAGGACCGCCTTATGAGGCCCCGCCGGGGCCAGCGGGCCCGCTCCCGGCACCCCGT
>JBBSAN010000756.1:0-3857 GCA_038252265.1 Chloroflexia bacterium | reverse complement strand
GTCTGTCGCCCCTCCGGGGCTACGCATTGCCGAGCCCCTGATCCCTGATCCCTGATCCCTGATCCCCGTTATGCCCGCAACGTCGCCCCCACTTCCCGCTGGAGGCGGGTGATCAGGCGCGTGCGGAGCTTGGTCACGTCTTCCTCACTCAGGGTGCGGTCGAGGGCCTGGAAGGCCAACGAGTAGGCCAGGCTGCGATGGCCCGGCGGGACAGGCGGGCCGGTGTAAACATCGAACAGCGTTACCCCCACCAGCAGTTTGCCCCCGGTTTCGCGGATCAGCGCCTCGACGCGGGCGGCGGGCACGGCATCGGGCACCACCACGGCCAGGTCTTGCATCGTCGCCGGGTAGCGGCTGGGCGGCGCGTGGCGCGGCTCCACCTGCCCCAACGCTTCGATCACGGCCATGTCCAGGTCGAACGCCCCGATCCACCCGTCGGGCAGGTCCCAGGCCGCTACTACGCGGGGATGCAACTCGCCCACCACGCCAAGCAACTGGTCGCCCGCGACCACCGCCGCCGCCCGGCCCGGATGGAACCATGTCGCCTCCACCGGCTCGTAGCTGACGTTGCGGATGTTGAAGCCGCGCAGCACCGTCTCGACCACGCCCTTGGCGTCGAAGAAGTCCATCTGCTCGCCCGGCGCGTCGGCGCGGCTGAAGCGCGAACGCGGTTGGCGTGCCCCCAGCAGCAGTCCGGCCACCCGCACCGGCTCCTCCGGCAGGTCGGCCTCGTTTGCCAGGGCAGGCCAGCGCGTGTCGGCATTCAACGCCGCTTGCCGGGCGGCGACCCGCTCCGCCGTGGGCGACCGGTAGACGTGGCTGACCTCGAAGATGGCGATGCGCGGGTCGTTGCGCAGGTTGGCCCGCAACGTCGCCAGCAGCGACGGCAACAGGCTGGGCCGCATGATCTCCTGCTCCTGGCTGATTGGGTTCGCCAGCGCCACCAGCGGCAGGGCCGGGTCGTAAGGCAGGTAGCGCCAGGTGCGCGTCTTGCCGTTGCCGGCGGCAGCCGGAGCGTCGGGCGCGGGTGGCCCCATCCGCTCCAGCATGGCCCGGCTGATCAGGGCATAGCTGATCACCTCGTCCAGTCCCCCCGCCGCCAGCCGATCGCGCATCGCCTGGTCCATCTCGTAGGTGATATTGCGGTGCTGGGGCGGCAGTTCGCCGCTGAGCAGCGTCTGCGGGAGGTTGTCGTAGCCGACCATGCGGGCGACCTCCTCCACCAGATCGGCAGCGATGGTCACGTCGTTGCGGTAGGTCGGCACGGTCACCTGAAGTGCCGCGTGGGGGTCGTCCGCCGCGCCGGGCGGCACTTCCACGCCGAAGTCAAGCCGCCGCAGGTGCGTGGCGATGGCGTCGGCGGACAGGCGCTGGCCCAGCAGCCGCTCCGTCTCGTGCGGCGTCACCGCGACCACGATCGGGTTGCGCGGGCGCGGGTAGCGGTCCACCGCTCCGTGGCGGATGGTGCCGCCGCCCAATTCGCGCATCAGTTCTGCGGCACGATGGAGGGCTGCTTCGGCTACGTTGGGGTCCACGTTGCGCTCGAAACGGTGCGAGGCGTCAGAGTGGATCTTGAGCAGCCGAGCGGTGCGGCGGATGTTCAGATACTCGAAGTTGGCCGACTCCAGCAGCACGCGGGTGGTGCCGTCGCTGACCTCGCTCGTTTCGCCGCCCATCACCCCACCCAGCGCCACCGGGCGTTCGGCATCGGCGATGACCAGCATTTGCGGGTCCAGCGGACGGTCCACATGGTCAATGGTGCGGATCTGCTCACCCTCACGGGCGCGGCGCACGATGATCCGGTGGCCCTCGACCAGATCATAGTCGAAGGCGTGGAGCGGCTGGCCGTACTCCCACATCACGTACTGGGTGATGTCCACGATGTTGTTGATCGGGCGCAACCCGGCCAGGGTCAGCCGCCGCTGGAGCCACGCGGGCGAGGGGCCGACGGTCACCCCGTCGATCACCGCGCCCATATAGCGGGCGCAGAGGTCGGGGTCCGCGATTTCCACGTCCAGCGCCTCTTCGACGGGCGGGCCGTCGTCGTGCCAGGTGGCGGCGGGCAGGCGCAGGGTGCCGCCGAAGATCGCCCGGACTTCGCGGGCGATGCCGATCAGGCTCAGGGCACGGCCCAGGTTGGGTGTCACATCCAGTTCCAGCACATAGTCGCCCAGCACCTGCTGCAACGGCGTGCCCACCGGGGCATCGTCGGAGAGGATCAGGATGCCCTCGTGTTCTTGCGACAGGCCCAGTTCTAGCTCCGAGCAGACCATGCCCGCCGACATGATCCCGCGCATCTTGGTCGGCTTGAGCGTGATCTTGCCGCCGCCAGGATTGTGCCCGTCAATGAGCACGGCCCCGGCCAGGGCCAGCGGCACCTTCGCCCCCAGGCGGAGATTTGGCGCGCCGGTCACCACCTGCATGGGCTGGGCGGCCCCGTAGTCCACCTGGGTCAGCCAGAGCCGGTCGGCGTCGGGGTGATGTTCCAGCGTGGCGATCTGCCCCACATAGACCTTGTCCCACTCAGCCCCGATGATATGGAGCTTCTCGATCTCCAGCCCGGCCAGGGTCAGCCCCGCCGCCAACTGTTCCGGCGGCACGGGGATATCCACATACTCTTTCAGCCACGAGAGTGGCACACGCATCGGCATTGTCGTCTCCTTGAGTCCTCAGTTATTAGTTGTTAGTTGTTAGTTTCGTTCATGTATAGCGAGTGCTGACGCATGAGTAGACAGGTTGATCCGCCGCAGAAAAGAACTGATAACTGACGACTAATGACTAATAACTATCCCCCGAACTGGCGCAAGAAGCGCAGGTCGTTGCTGTAGAAATAGCGGATATCGTCAATCGAGTGGCGCGTCAGGGCGATGCGCTCGACGCCCAGGCCGAAGGCGAAGCCGCTGTAGCGGTCGGGATCGATGCCGCCGTTGCGGAGCACCTGGGGGTGGACCATGCCCGCGCCCATCACTTCCAGGTAGCCGATATACTTGCAGGCCCGGCAGCCGCTGCCGCCGCAAATGAGGCACTGGATCGCCAGGTCCACCCCCGGCTCGACATACGGAAAGTAGTCGCAGCGGAAGCGCACCTTGCGTTCCGGCCCGAACAGCGCGTGGGCCAGCGCGGCCAGGGTGCCCTTCAGGTCGGCCAGGGTGATATGCTCGTCCACGGCCAGCCCTTCGATCTGCTGGAATTGCGCTTCGTGGGTGGCGTCGATCGCCTCGGCGCGGTAGGTGCGCCCCGGCACGACGACCCGGATCGGCGGCGCGTTCTGGCGCATCACCCGGATCTGGTTGGGCGAGGTGTGCGTGCGGGCGACCATCCGCTCGTTGCCGTCCAGGTAGAACGTGTCGTGCATCGAGCGCGCCGGGTGTTCGGGCGGGATGTTGAGCAGCCCGAAATTATACTCGTCCAGTTCGATCTCCGGCCCCTCCACGATCTGGAAGCCCATCTGCACGAAGGTGTCCAGAATGTCGCGGGCGGTCTGGGTGATGATGTGCAGCGTGCCCACCGGCACCGGGCGGCCCGGCAGGGTGATATCCAGCCCTTCATGGGCCAGCGCGGCGTCCAGCGCCGTCTCGCGCAATCGCGTTTCGGCGGCGGCAAAGGCGGCTTCCAGCGCGGTCTTGGCGGCGTTCACCGCCTGCCCGAACGCCGGGCGCTCCTCGCGGGGCTGCTGCCCGATCTGACGGGCCAGCAGCGTCACCGCCCCCTTGTCGCCCAGGTATTGCGCTTTCCAGCCGCGCAGCCCGTCGAGGTCGCCCACCTGGGCCAGGGCCGCCTCGGCCTCTTGCTGCAACGTCGTGACTTGTTCGTGCATATCGCCCTCCGTGGGGGTTAGGGGTTGGGGGTTGGGGGCG
>JBBSAN010000755.1:0-3862 GCA_038252265.1 Chloroflexia bacterium | reverse complement strand
CCGACGCGCCAGCAGGAGCGGCAGATGCGGCACTTCAAGTCCCCTGGGCAGGCCCAACGCTTTCTATCCGCCTTTGAACCGATTACCGGGCATTTCCGACTGCGGCGGCACCGGATGGCGGCCCGAGATCACCGCGCGGAATTACAACGACGATTTGCGAGCTGGAAGGAAATAAGCGGGGTACAGTCAGCAGCATAAAGGCCCTGGAGAGAGGCTAGGGAAACCCGGCAATTGGCGCGACCGGGCCGGATCTTCTTCAACGCGGGTCAGGACAAGCAACAAGTTGACAATACCTTAACCAGACCAGGCGCCGGGTGTTACAAGGCGAGCAGGTGCCGGCGGACGAGAAGCTAGTCAGCCTGTTCGAGCCGGAAACGGCAGTGATTCGTAAAGGCAAGTTGAGTAAGCCCACCGAATACGGGCGGATGATCTGGCTGGACGAAGTCGAGGGCGGCATCATCAGCCGGTACGAAGTGCTGGTCGGGAACCCGTCCGATAGTCTACAAGTACAGCCAAGCATCGCCCAGCACCACCGACTTGTACTGCGCCCCCAAACCTGGACACGAAAATCAGGTTTGAGAGTTGGTATCCTGGGCAGCGGCTTGCTGCTCGTGCCACAGCTGCTCGAACTCGGCTGGTGTCCGGTATCCTAATGACGAGTGAATGCGCGTGTGCTGGTACACCTCGTCCAGGAATTTGCCGATCTGCTGGTCGGCATCCGGGTAGTCTGCGTATTCGTTTAATTCCACCTCCTCTTCTTTGATTGTCCGGATGACCCGCTCGGCGTACCCGTTTTGCCAGGCCGCGCCGATATCGGCCATGCTGATCCGCACTCCTTTGGCCTCAAGCAACTCCATGTAGCTATTCGCGGCGTATTGCACCCCCTGGTCCGAGTGGTGGATCTCTGGGGTTCCCAACTGCAACGCTCGCCGCAACGCCCCCAGCACCAACTCGGCGTCCATACTGCGCCCCAGCTGCCAGCCACGAATGCCGCGCGTGTAGAGGTCCATGATCACCGCCAGGTAGACAAACTCACCGCGTAAGCGCACGTCGGTGAAATCGACCACCCAGACCTGCTCTGGCCGGCTGACTACCAGCCCTTGTACCAGATTCGGGTAGCGAGCAAAGCCGTGTTCACTGTTCGTCGTGCGCACCTTGCGCTTGGGTGGCTTGGCGGCCAGGTCCAACTCGCGCATCAGCCGCCGCACGCGCTTGCTGTTGACGGCCCACCCTTCGCGCCCGAGCATGGCCGTGATGCGCCGATAGCCGTAGGTCGGCCACTGCTCGGCTAACCGCAAGAGCGCCTCGCGTAGGCCGGCCTCCTCGGCATCAGCCGGTACCTCCCTCATATAATAGAAGCTGCTGCGGGGATAATCGAGCACCGCGCAGACCAGGCTGATGGGATAGTATTCGGCCAGGTTCAGCGCTATGGCCCGTTTCTGCTCGGGAGCGAGCCGAGCATGGACGAGGCTTTTTTTGCCACCTCCAGTTCCATCGTCAGCCGACCCAGCCCGCGCTCCAATTCGGCGATATGCGCCTGTTCAGCAGAGTGGGTCTCTTCCTGATTGAAGAGGCTGGGAGCCTGCTCGACGAAGGTGGCCTTCCAACGACTGAATAAATTGGGATGGATCTGATACTGGCGGCAGACCTCGGCGCTGGTCTTCGCGCCACTGATGACTTCGAGAACGGCTTGCGCCTTGAATTGGGCGGTAAAGGTTCGTGCTTTAGGCATTAGTGTGCTCCTTTAGCTTGGACTTATCCTATCATACCAAGCCGCAGCGTCGGTCGCTAGACCTAACTCTGAAGTTTGTCCAAGTTTGGGGGCGCACTACAAACCCCCGCGTACTTTGATGGCGGGTTCATCCACCCGCCAAGAGTCGTTGGCCGGCTTAAGTGGGGGACGGACCCGCTGTTCCAGTTCGGGAGCATAACGCGGGACGTGAGCGGTAGCTGGTGGGGTGGTCCACAGGCCGGCCCCGATCGACCATCATTTCTGCCCAGTCGCGGTAGCTGAGCGAGTACCGGAGGTACCCGCGCACACACAGCAGAATGATCTCCGGCGGATCGGGCCGCCACTTGAACGGATTGTCGTCCTCCAATTGCGCCGCCTCCACCGGGATTGATCCCCTCGCTCGGCTACTGGAGCAGACAGGGCCATTTCTTGCAACAGCGCCCTAGAACGGGTCGCCGCGCTACAGCGTGAGTTGGATCGACTGAAAGCGCAGCTAACACAACCGCAGGAGGATACGGATGGAAGAGGAGGATGAATATCCCATGACCCCCACCGAGGCCCCGCCGGAGACCTGGCTCTGGTGCTTGCACTGTAGCGAGCGTACCAACGCAAGGAGGCATGCGGCTGGGCTGCCGGGGAGGCCATGTGGATGTATGCGTATCCGGGCTGCGACGGCAGCGTGTTTATGGACGCGCGCCTCTATGGGTACTGTCAAGTTAACGATCCGGCCGAAAATCCGCCCCACTTTTGCCCCGATTTTACCCAATCAGGGCGGCGGTCCTCCAATTTAGGGACGGGAAATCGAGGTTGTTCCCCACTTTGCCGTCAAGGATGTCCCTATTTTGGGTTAACTTGACAGTACCGACGTGTTCCGTATCCGCCTGCAATCGGGCGTAGCCGGGACCAAGACCGGCGCGATCAGCTTCAACATTAATGACGGCTGTACCAATCTCTTCCAGTTCAACCTGCGAGGGACCGTCACCCCCTGATCCGCGCGCCCCGCGCCCCGCGAGGGCCGGGGCTAATCCGTAACAGACCATAAGCGAAGGGCACCGAGCGCGCTCGGTGCCCTTTTGGCGCATTGGGTATGGTGCAGCGGCTCCTCTGGGCTGACACGGAGGTGACGAACCCGGCTACGGGGACCTCCGAGGCACGCCAGCCTATTCTATTCTACCAGGGGTGGGGCGGGGCCACGGAGCCGCATACTGCTATAGGTAACTCGGTGAAGCGATGGGAAACACGGGGAGCCGGGCACCCCATCGCAGGCGGTCGGCCCCGCCACGGGGTGGCCTCCGCCCAGCAACTCATGGGCCGCCGCCCCACCGAGGTTGGTCGTGCTGACGATCTTGGCCGTCTGGCTGCGAGTCACCGGGTTGCCGGGGCGGAAGTAGGGGCGCTGTTGCAGGTCGCACGGCTCGCCCGGCCCACCACAAGGGTAGCCGCTGATGATCCCCCGGATAGTCAGCCGCTCGATAAACAGCCAGAAAGTGTGCGTGGACGGCACGTCGGCAAAGGTCTGCTGGCTCGGTGGCACCGGCTCAGCATAGCCCGCCGCGTTGGCGTCAATCTTGGCAAGCTGGCTGCGGGTCACATTGGCTGCCGGGCGGAAATAGGGATGCTGGGCCGGATCGCACGGCTCGAACGGGCCGCCGCAGGGGTAGCCGCTGATGATCCCCCGCCCGGCGATGCGCTCGATGAACAGCCAGAAGGTGTGCGTGGGCGGCACATCGGCAAAGGTCTGCCGATCGGCGGGCACATTCTCGCTGAATCCGGCGGCGTTGGCGATGATCTTTGCCAGTTGCCCGCGCGTGACCGGGTTGCCGGGGCGGAAGTAGGGATTGTGCTGCGGATCGCAAGGCTCGCCCACCCCGCCGCAGGGGTAGCCGCCCAGAACGCCCCGGCAGGCCAGGTTCTGGATGTAGGGGTAGAACGGATTCGCTGGCGTCACATCGGTGAAGGTCACGGCGCAGACCGTGGGGGACCCGGTGGCGGTGGGGGTCGCGGTTGTCGTCGTGCGTTGGGTGGGGGTGGCGGTCGGGGTCGTGGTCTGTGCTGTTCGGGTCGGGGTCGCCGTATGAGTGCGCGTCGGGGTGCGCGTCGGGGTGCGCGTCGGGGTGTGCGTCGGGGTGT
>JBBSAN010000754.1:0-3863 GCA_038252265.1 Chloroflexia bacterium | reverse complement strand
TTTGGTGAACATCCCCACCGGGTTGCGGGGCGGCCCCCGCAACGGCGCATCGGCCAGCGTGCCGGTGGTCGCGGGGGGGGTGGGGGCCGGGGTGCCGCTGTCGCCGGGGATGTCAAAGTCGCCGCTCTGCTGATCCCACTGCTGGAGCAGGGCCAGCACCGTGTTGGCGTAGCCGTGGGGGTTGTTGCCGTCCCCCGACGGCGCGTAGATCTGGAGCGCCTGGGTGATGGTCTTGCCCTTGTAGATCGAGAGAAACCACAGGTCACACCAGTCGAGCAGGCCGTCCAGCCAGCGATTGTAACCGCGGAAGACGCCGACGCTAGTGTTGACCTTGCGCACGCCGCGGCCCAGGCTGCCGTCCGTGCGCGGGCGCAGGTTGCCCCAGTTGCGCGTGCCGGGCGGGATGATCGAGGTGTCGCCGCCGCACTGGCTCTCGTGGTGGAAGAAGGCGAGGGCCACGCCGGGGTTGATCCCTTTGCTCATCGCCGCGCGGTAATAGGTCAGCACGGGGGCCTCGTCCAGGATCGGGCTGTGCCGAGCCTTGAGCCACGCCTCAAACACGGCAGGGCTGATCGTCGGCACGCTCACAAACGGGAAGTCGGGGCCGTGCGGGCGGTCGTTCACCCCGACATGCTGCCCCAGGCCGCGCTCCTCGCCCAGGTCGCGGCTGCCGGGATCGGATAGTACCTCTTCCTCGCCCAGGTCGTGCGGGCTGGGGTCGGGCATAAACTCTTCGTCGCCCCTGGCGCGGGGGCGGGGGCCGGGCAGCACCGCGTCTTCGCCCAGGTCGCGGGGGCTGGGGTCGGGCATAAATTCTTCTTCGCTCTGGTCAGTGTTGGTGGATTCGGTCCAGAGTTCCTCGTCCTCCATCGTTCTCCCTCCAGGTGGTCAGGTTCCAATCGCGTCCCGTCTCGCTGGGCTTGAGTGCCATTATACCACCCCCGTGGCCGGGGTGTGAACGCGCCTTGCGGTGCGTATCCATCTCTAGTATAGCAGGAAATGTGTCGGCAGGGTATCGGTGGATCGAGCCGCGTGGCGGGGATCGGCGGCGACACTTTCGCAGGGAGCCTGCTGGCACCGATTCTTACGCAACCATCCTGTCATCTGTTGAACTCTACCTATGCGTCGCGTATAATTGGACGCAAGATGAATGGACCGGATCCGCCCGGACATCAGAAGGAGCCAACATGAGCCTGTTAACCCGCCCACAACGCCGTCAGCTTGAGGAGCTTTTAATGCGGCTGCCCAATATCAATGGCGCAGCTAGCCGTAACTTGCTATTAGCCGATCTCCCGCGAGATCTTACCCGAACGATTGAATTTGATGCAGCGGCGGGAACCCATGTCGCCAATATTGTGAGCGTAGCCAATGATGATACCTGGGCACGATTACCCGATGGTACAGTGCCGCTGCTGTTGGTCATTGAGAACGCCATAGACATGGTGCGGGGATCAGGTTTGGCTGCGGAATTGCAAAAATTCCATGACACTATTCAGTCAGTACCCCCTCCGGGAGACGGTACGTCAAGACACACGGTCTCCACCACGACCCCTTCTGCACAAGCTCCGCCGCAAGCCTCATCAACCATATCGCTGACGAATCTCACCGGCCTCCAACGCAGGCAACTTCATAATGCGCTGCTCAGTGCGTTTCCGACAATGGCAGATTTGCAACAGATGGTCGCTTTTGGGTTGGATGGCGCGCTGACGCGAATGGCTGGTGGTAATCTTAGTGATATGACACTCAGTTTGATGACTTGGGCACAGGCGCACGGGCGGATGGAGGATTTAGTAAAGGCCGCATTGGCTGAGAACCCCACTAATCCCGATCTCCGAGCGTTTGCCCAAGCGGCGGGGCTGCCTGTGTAGCTCCTGGTGTTGATCTACCTCTGACGGGCAACCAGAAAGGCAGCGGACGCTGAGTCCGCTGCCTTTTGCTCCCTCAAAAACCAACTTCTGATTTCTAATTTCTGACTTCTAATTTCTACCCGCTACCGGTACGCCGCCGCCTGCAAATTGAACAGTTCGGCGTAGGTGCCGTTCAGGGCCAGCAGGTCTTCG
Source organism: Chloroflexia bacterium (assembly GCA_038252265.1). Lineage (GTDB taxonomy): Bacteria > Chloroflexota > Chloroflexia > QHBQ01 > JAICKM01 > JBBSAN01. Next base: position 1,803 of record JBBSAN010000754.1, on the reverse strand, counting down.
TGGCTGCCCGCTTCGGCGATGGTGCCGTGTTCGAGGACGAAGATGCGGTCGGCCAGGCGCACGGTGCTGAAGCGGTGGCTGATGAAGAGGGTCATTTTGCCCTCGGTCAGGGTCTTCATCCGGGTGAAGATCTCGTACTCGGCGCGGGCATCGAGACTGGCGGTTGGCTCATCGAGGATCAGGATCTCGGCGTCGCGCATGAAGGCGCGGGCCAGGGCGATCTTCTGCCACTCGCCGCCGGAAAGCTGAAAGCCCTCATCGAACCAGCGGCCCAGGGTCGTATCGTAGCCCTTCGGCAGCTTGGCGACCACGCTGTCCGCCCCGCTCTTTGCCGCCGACGCCTCCACCCGCTCCAGGTTCTCCATCTCAGCCAGCCGCCCCACGCCGATATTCTCGCGGGCGCTGAAATAATACGTGACATAATCCTGGAAGATCACGCCGATCGTGGAATGGAGGTCGGCCAGGTCGTATTCGCGTAGGTCGTGGCCGTCCAGCAGGATCTGGCCCTCGTCGGGGTCGTAGAGCCGGGTGAGCAGTTTGACGATGGTCGTCTTGCCCGCGCCGTTCAGGCCGACCAGCGCCACCGACTCGGCGGGCCGGATCGTGAAGCTGACGTGTTGCAGCGCCGGGGTGGTCTTGCCGGGGTAGGTGAAGCTCACGTCGCGGAACTCGATCCCGCCCTGGAGCGGCAACCGGAGCGGGCGCGGGTCGGGCGGACTCTGGATGTGTGGGGTGTGGTCCAGGAACTCGTAGAGGTTGGTCAGGTAGAGGCTGTTCTCGTACATATCGGACAGGCCGCTGAGGATGCCCTGGAAGCTCGATTGCACCTGAACGACCGCCTGGCTATAGAAGGTCAGGTCGCCCAGGGTGAAGCGCCCGATGATCGTCTGCAAGGCCACGAATAGATAGGTGCCGCTGGTGACCAGGGTGGTCAGGCTGCCCCAGACAAAGCCCATGATGTAGCGGCGTACCACCAGCGTGCGGTTTTCGCGGTAGAAGCGCAGCGAGATCTCTTGCCAGCGGTCGATGAACAGGTTGCCCAGGCCGAACAGCTTGATCTCTTTGTTGTAGGTATCGCGGGTCAGTAGGTCGAGGTAGTAGCTCAGGCGGCGGCGATCGGGCGACTGGCGGCGCGACATCTGGTAGCCCTGCCAGCCATAGCGCGAACTGGCGATGAAGCTGGGGATGGGGGCGAGCAGCGCGATCAGCGCCACGAACCAGCCCAGCCGCCCGATCAGGGCGATCATGCTCAGGAACGTGATCGCCGAACGCAGGAGGCCGAAGAGTTGCTCGACCATGCCGACCGGACGGTAGCCCGCCTCCCGTTGTGCCTGCTGGAGGGTGTCGTAGAACGCAGGGTTCTCGAAGAAGCTCAGGTCGAGCCGGTTGGCGTGCTGCATAATCATCAGTTGCACGCGGCGGGCGGTCAACTCCTGCAAGGCTTGCTGGTTGATATTCCGCACCGTCTGGAGCAGCGAACTGCCCAGCAAAATACCGAGCTGGAGCAGCACCAGCTCGATGACCACCTGGGCATGGGGCGCGTCGCCTTTCGCCGCGACCGCAGCGACCACGGCGTCGATCAGCAACTTGCTGATCCAGGCGGTGACCGCCGGCAAAAAGCCGAACAGGATCGAAAAGATCGCCATGCCAATCGTGTAGCCCCGGTTCGACTCCCAGACGAGGGAGAGGGCGCGGGGCACCCCGGCCATTGTCGCCTGCTGCTTTAGTCTCAATGCGGACAGTCGTTGCGCCCAGGTCGGTGGGGGGGAGTCTACCGGGGGAGTGGGGGTAGGGATGGGGCCG
>JBBSAN010000753.1:0-3865 GCA_038252265.1 Chloroflexia bacterium | reverse complement strand
GGCGCTGGGCCTATCTGCGGGAATCGGCACGGGGCTGGGGATGCTGGCGGGCTGGGTGCCAGGCCACAAACGCGACCGGATCCTGGTCGCGGGGGCGTCGGCGCTCGCCGCCCTGCCGGAATTCCTGATCGCCATCGGCCTGCTGCTCGTCTTTGCCATCACGTTGCGCTGGTTCCCCTTGCTGGGCGGGCGCACGCTCTTTGCAACCTACAGCGCCGATCTGGGGGGGACCGGGCGTGCGGCCCTGGATATCGCCTGGCACCTGACGCTCCCGGCGGGCGCGCTGGTGCTGGCGGGCACGGCAGGCTTTGTCCTGATCGCCCGCGATGTGACGGCGGGGATCACCCGCGAGGCGTGGCTGATGGCGGCGCGGGGCAAGGGGCTGACCGAGCACGCGCTGGCCTGGGGCCACGCGCTGCCCAACCTGGCGCTGCCGCTGCTGACCTATTTCGGGCTGCGGCTGGGGGCCGTGTTCGGCGGGGCTTTGGTCGTTGAGCGGGTGTTCAATGTACCCGGCCTGGGCCTGCTGGCCTACCAGGCGATCCAGGCCCGCGATTACCCGGTGCTCCAGGCGTTGTTCCTGCTCGCCAGCCTGGGGGTGCTGGGGGCGAATTTCGGCGTCGAGTTGCTCTACCTCCGGCTCGCCCGGCGGCAACCGGCTGTGCATGAATAAGCGGCACCGGGTTTGGGCGGGCGTGGCGATCTTCGTGCTGCTGGCGCTCGGTGCCCCACTGCTGGCCCCGTATGATCCGCTGGGGCTGAGCGGCCCGCCGCTGGCCCTGCCGACCGCCGCGCACCTGCTGGGGACCAATGATCTGGGTCAGGACGGGCTGAGCCAGCTTCTCTACGGCCTCCGCACGTCGCTGCTGGTGGCAGGGAGCGTGACCATGATCTCCACTACCCTGAGCTGGATTGTCGGCCTGGCGGCGGGTATCTCGCGCCTGGCGGAAACCGTGCTGATGCCGGTCGTGGAGATCCTGCTGGCCCTGCCCAGCCTGCCCTTGTATCTCCTGGTGATCACGCTGGTCGGACCGAGCCTGCCCCACCTCGTCCTGGCGCTGGCGCTCCTCTCCTGGCCCTCGTTTGCCCGGATTGTCCGCAGCCTGGTGATCGCCGTGCGGGCCGCGCCGTATGTGACGGCGGCCCAGGCGCTCGGCGCGACCCGGCTCCATGTGGCGCGCTGGCATCTGCTCCCGGCGACGCTGGACATCTTGCCGACAAAGCTCATCCTCACGGTGCGCTTCGCCGTCTTTACCGAGGCCACCCTGGCCTTCCTGGGGCTGGGCGATCCCGGCACGATCAGTTGCGGCACGATGTTGAGCCAGGCCTTCAATGATCCGCTGCTGTTCACCCGGCCCGTCTGGCCCTGGCTGGTTCTCCCCCCCGCGCTGGCGATCGTCAGCCTGGTGCTCGCCACCGTCTGGCTGGGCCGGACCCTGGATGTGGGAGCGGTGCCCGGTAATATTTAATCGGCATACCGAAAGCCGGGGGCGGCGGGTAGATCATGTCCCCGCCCCTCCCCTGCTGTGGGGCGCGGCCATCGGTTATAATCGGCCTGTCGTGGATCACCATCGGGAAAGGAAAGATGCGCTATGGCAACGCACACCGCGCGGCGGTTCTTGTTCACCCTCTCCGGCGGCTACGGCCACCTGCACCCGCTGATGCCCCTGGCCCACGCCCTGCGGGACGCCGGGCACGCGGTGGCCTTCGCTATGGGACCATCCCTGCGCGATCGGGTCGCCGCCGCCGGGTTTGCCGTGTTCCCGGTCGGCGGCAACCTGGGGACGGACCCGGAGTACCAGCAGCTCAAGGCGCCATTGGCGATGTTGACGGTAGGATTCGAGACGGAAGTGTTTGCTTATCCCCGGCTCTTTTGCGGCATCGGCGCGCGGCTGCGGACACCGCAACTGGTGGAGATCGCCCAGAACTGGCAGCCCGATCTGCTGATCCGGGAGGCGGGCGAGTATGGGACGGTGATCGCCGCCGAGCACCTGGGGCTGCCGCACGCCGTGGTCGCGTTCGCCACGGCGATCAAGGGCATGGCGATTTTCGAGCGCGAGGCCGCCGCGCAAATCGATCCGGCGCGCCAGCGCTGGGGCCTACGTCCCGATCCGACCCTGGCCGCTCTCTATCGCTATCTCCATCTCGGCTACTCGCCGCCCGGTTTCAGCCTCCAGGACGTAGGCGATCCAGGAGAGCCACAGACCATCCCGGCTACCACGCATTTTATCCGCCCGGAAGTGTTCGACCAGGCGGGGGAAGAACGCCTGCCCGAATGGGTGGCCCGGTTGCCCGCGCAACCGACCGTCTACGTCACACTGGGGACCGAGGTGAATAAGGAACCCGACCTTTACCCGAGCGTGATGCAAACGATCATCGCCGGGCTGCGCGACACGCCGATCAACCTGATCGTTACGCTGGGCCGCGACAAAGACCCGGCGGATTTCGGCCCGCAACCGGCCAATGTGCATATCGAGCGCTACATCCCGCAAAGCCTGCTACTACCCCACTGCGATCTCATGGTCATGCACGGCGGCAGCAACAGCCTCCTGGCCGCGCTGGATCTCGCCCTTCCCCTGGTCGTGGTCCCGCTGATCGCGGACCAGTTCTTTAATGCCATTATCATCCAACGCCTGCACCTGGGACAGGTGGTGCAGCGGGAGCAATTGACCCCCTCTAGCATCGGCGCGGCGGTGGACGAAGTGCTCGCCAACCCACTCTACCGGCAGAATATCGGGCGGTTGCAGGCCGCCATGCACGCCCTACCCGACCAGCAACATGCGGTGCGGTTGGTCGAACAGCTCGCGGCGGAACGCGCTCCTATCGTCGGGTATCCCCCTGTCGCATTGTAGCAAGGATAGGGCTGCTAGTGGGTCGTTTGTCATGGCCCTGGCTATTCTGCTATCCTGTTTCCGTGTGCAAAAGCCCTGGAATGTGGGCTTGGCAATCGTCAGTGCGATGGCAAACGACCCACTAGCGACTCCCCTCCCCTCCCCCGCAGCGGAAGAATGTAAGGCGCTCTGTGTGGGATATGTATCTTCATGTCAATGGCTTCTAGTTAATTGACGAATTCGCAGCGATGGCGTATACTATGCCTGCATCACAATCCGCCCGCCCTGCCTTGCTTTTTGTTATGTCGTGTTCTTTCCTTCATAAAGGAGAAATGCACGGATGCAAAAATCAGCAGCGGAAAATGGGCTGAAAGTTACTTTTTGTCCGTTGTACGCGCAGCGGCGATTAGCACAAAGCAATCTTGTTCTGACCGATGTAGAACTCGTGCGTTTTTACGGGAGGATGATCTACCGGGACAGCGCACGCCAGTACTTTATTGGTAAACAGGAGGTAGCGCGGTACGGAGCGGTGGAGCCGCGGCTTCGCAAGTTGCAGAGCCTCGTGCTTATCGTAGCGAGTGACTCGGAGACGGTGATCACGACGTACCGCAACCAGAACGGCATCAACCAAATTAAGCGCAAGCCCAAACGGCGTAGCTAGACTAGCTAAGGGCGCAATCGGGTAACGCAGGAGGGAACCGGATCGCGGTGCCAAAGCAGGGAAGGGGCGACCCTTCCCTGCTTTGTTGTGCCAGGTAACCTTGCCACCAGAGCCGGCGTGCCATCAAGCTGTTGCGTGTAGTGATAGGCTATTAGCAACTCCAGTAATACAGAGACCGCCACCGATGGAGTTGCCGCCAGGCGGCGTTTGATTTATGACCACGCCTGAGCTAAATAACCCTGCCCCCTGCTAACTCAGGGCTCATGTATTCTCGCGGAGGGTTTTGTTGTAGTAGGGGCCGAGCCGCGGGGGGGCCCCGGGGCCGGGGTGCGCGGGGAGGGGGGGCCCCCCGCGGGGGGGCGGCCGCGAGGGC
>JBBSAN010000752.1:0-3866 GCA_038252265.1 Chloroflexia bacterium | reverse complement strand
GGTGCTGCACGCTTCCCTGATGCCGTTCGCGCCCATTTTGGGGCTGCTCCCGCCGTGGCTCACCGGCGCCACCCCGGTGCCCACCCCCTCGTCTACCCCGTTTGGCTAACAAAAGAGGAGGGTCGAACCCACGGCTGCGCCCCTCCTCTTTTGTTCGCCAATCGGGATAGACTAGGGGGTGGGCACCGGGGTCGCGCCGGAGAGCAACGGCTGGAGCAGCCCATAAATGGGCGCGATCTGCATCTGGTAAGCGATCAGCACGGCGATCACCAGCACAATAAGCAGCAGCAACAGCACGGCGGCCCCCGACGAGCGGCGGCGCGGTTTGACTTCGGCAGGAGCCTGCGCCGGGGTCAGGTCTTTCTGGGTTTTTTGCGCGCGGGTGGCAGCCAGCATCGCTTCGCGAGGGTTGGTGCCCCGCCCGGCTACGCGCACCCCGGAGCGCCCCAGCGCCAGCTTGTCTACCGGGGTCGCACAGCGCGGACACACATCCTTGCCCGCCGTGCTAGGGTCGCCTGTGTCGATATACTCGCCGCAATTGGGGCAGGGAGCGTAGAAGCGGTAGTTGCAGCGGGGGCACGACAGCGCACTTTCGGTGACCAGCTCGCCACAATTGGGGCAGGGAATGGTCGGCGTGACGGCAGTGCGGTTCAGCGGCGGGCGGCCAATCAGCGTGGGCGACGAGCCGTAGCTATGCCCGGCCTCATCATAGCCAACCAGGTCGCCCAGCAGCCCCGGCCCGTCGGGGGAGGTATATTCCCCGGCCCCATACTGATCGGTCCCGGTGAAATGAAACGCCGAGGCGCTATCCGGCATCTGGTAGGTGGTATCGTTACCGGCATACAGGTTGGGATCATAGCTGCCCTGGGGCGGAGCCGTCACATAGCCTTCATAGCCTGCTGGAGTCTCAGTTGACGGGTTGGGAGGATAGCTGGGCGGCGCAGGCGGCGGCGCGGTGGGCGGCGCGGTGAACAGCCCGCCGAAGGGATCGCCTGCCACTGGCGGGGCGGGGCTGTTGATCTCAGTAGGCACCTGGAACGGCTGGATGCCCTGCAATGCCGGGTCGGACGCGCCCACGTTGTGGGTGGGAGGGACCCAGGTGCCGGAGGGCGGGGCCGCCGCCTGCGCCGCCGTCGCCCAGGACGGCACCGCATCGGGCGCGGAAGGCGCGTAGCCGGACATGCCCTCATACGAGGGCAGCGGGGGTGCCTCGTCGGGGTCGGGATCAGGGGGAGCCTGGAAGGCTTCGGTACTGCGTAGCGAGTTGACCACGTTCGACCAGTGTGCGGCAGCGCCTCCCACCATCGGTGGGGGCGGCGGCTCCGGGGCGGCAGCCATCGCGTCATACCCGGCGGGTTGATCCATCCAGCCCGGCAAGATCGTATCGCTGGAGGCAGGGGCCATGCCGAAAATGCTGCCGGTTGGCGGCAAGGAGGGCGCACTGGGCGGTGCGGGAGTCGCCAGTTCACCGCCGGGCTGATCCATCCAGGTCGGCAAAACGGAATCGCTCACAGCGGGCACAGCGCCAAAAATGCTGTCTTGCAGGGGCGGCGGGGGGGCCGCAGGCGGGGCGGCAGGGGGGGGGGCGGCCCAGGCGGGCGGAGCGGTGGCCCAGACAGGCGTGGCGGCAGGCGGCGACGTGGCAACGACCGGCGGCGCAGGCGCGGAAGGGGCTGCGGGAGGCGGGGCCGCCGCCGCCAGAGGAGTCAGCGGGGGGGGCGCGGGCGGTTGCGCCGTCTGCTGGTTCAGCAAGTCCAATCCCCGGCGCGCAATATCGTTTGCCGGGTTCAGCACCAGGACATTCTCCAGGCAGATGCGTTGCTCTTCAGGAGTATCCACCGCCCCACTGAGCCACAGCCACACCTGCTCGTTGCGATCATCCTGCTCCAAGGCACGGGTCAACAGGGCGCGGGCGGTGGCTTTGTCGCCTTTCCGTAACGCGCCCGTTCCCTCTGCGATCAGGTGCTGCACATCGGTCTCGTTTGCCATCGCCATTAGCACTCCCTCTACCGTACCGCATCCACGCCGGAGCTACAGCGTAATATGCCGGGGATGGACCCGGCATTTCTCGGCGGCAAAAATCGCCATGATTTCGTTGACCGTCTCTTGCAAGCGCCCGGTGCGGTTCACCACCACGTAGTCAAACATCGACAGGGTGCGCATTTCCTCGCGGGCGATCCGCAGGCGCATCGCCAACGCCGCCGCGTCCTCGGTCTTGCGCCGCCGCAAGCGCTCGGCCTGCTCCTGCATCGAAGGCGGGGCCAGGAAGACAAAGATCGCTTCGGGGATCTTGCTCCGCAGCGTGCGCGCCCCCTGCACGTCGGCCTTGATAATCACGTCCTGCCCGGCAGCGAGCGCCTCCTGGACCTCCCGGCGCGGCACCCCATACGAATGGCCGTAGACCTCGGCGTGTTCTAGGAACTGGTTATGCCGGAGCAGATCCTGAAACTGGGCAGCGGTGACGAAATTATAGTGGACGCCGTGAACCTCGCCGTCGCGCTGGGCGCGCGTGGTGTAGGTGACGGTGTAATAGAAAGGGTAGCCCAACTCGCGGATGCGCTCGATGGTGACATCCTTGCCCACTCCGGACGGCCCCGACAGGACCATCACCAATGGCGGGGCCGGACGCCGCACATACAGTTCCATTTCGGGCACTTCTTCGTCGCGCACCACCGGCACCACGCTTTCTGATCCCCCCCGCGACCGCTCTACCTGGCTCACCTCACCCATGCGCTGTTGGCCCCCCACCCCGCTTCCTGTATTCGGCTCCGCATTAGATGCCCCTAGTATAGCGGAAACCCCGGTGCTTGGCAAGCAGGGGGCAGCCGTCAACGAATTATGTATAGAACAATACCTCCCACGACGGATCGCCGCCCCTTGCGCCGGAGAGGCGGCCCGCCTATACTGGGAGCAGGAGGGGATCCATGTTTTTTGACGCCTTAACCATCGCTGCCGTGCGCGATGAGCTGGTGGCCGAAAGCGGGGGGGGCCGGGTGCAGCAGGTGCGCGCCGTCGGCCCGCTGGCGGTCAGCCTGGAGATCTACGCCCAGCACCGGCGCGCCTACCTGCTCTTCTCGGCCCACCCGCAGAACGCCCGCGTCCACCTGCTCGGCAAGCAGCCCAGCCGCGACCCCGGCGTGCAGACGCCGGTGTTGCTCCTGCTGCGTAAGTACGTGCGCGGGGCGACGTTGCAGCAGATCGAACAGCCCGCGTTCGAGCGGGTGCTGATCTTCTCCTTCACCAAGGTGCTGCCCGCCGCACGCCACGGGGCCGACCTGGCCGACGAGCCGGAGGAACTGGACGAGATCGATCCGGCCCTGGAGGCGCGGCTGGCCGAGATCCCGCCGGGCTTCGCCCTGGTCACCACCCGGCTGATCGCCGAAATCATGGGTCGCCACAGCAATCTCATCCTGGTCAACAGCGAGGGCATCGTGCTGGACGCGATCAAGCACATCCCCAGCAGCATCAACCGGGTGCGGATCACCCTGCCCCACCAGCCCTATGTGCCGCCGCCCGCCCAGCGCAAGCTCGATTTGCGGACGATGCTGGTGACCAGCTTCCAGCACGAGATCGCCAGCCTGTCCCCCACCACGGGCCTGTGGCAGGCGCTGGTGGCCCGCTTCAGCGCGGTCAGCCCATTGCTGGCGCAGGAAGCGGTGTTTCGCGCCGGAGGCACTGAGCGCTCGCCCGTCCAGGCCGTGGACCCAGGGCCGCTCTATGAGGCCCTGCGCGGGCTGCTCGATCTGAGTCATTCGCACGCCTGGGCACCCTCGGTAGCCTGGGAAGGGATGGGGGCCGAAGAAGCGGGGGATGAGGAGGACGAGGAACCGGAAGCCGATGCCCCAGTGGCCGCGCCTGCCGCCCTC
>JBBSAN010000751.1:0-3867 GCA_038252265.1 Chloroflexia bacterium | reverse complement strand
CAGTCGCACGCCGATTACATGGATGTGCCCCGCGAAAAGCTGATCGACCATGCGCTGTTCGCCTGCGATGAACTGTCGGGCTTTATCACCGCTGTCGCCTACGTGCGGCCCAGCAAGAGCCTGGCCGAGGTAGACGCCCGCTCGGTGCTGAAAAAGATGAAGGACAAGGCCTTCGCCCGCTCCGTCAACCGCGAGGATATTGTGCAAGGTGCTACAGAGTTGGACATCCCGCTGGACGAGCATATCACCTTCGTCATTGCCGCGTTACAAGAGATAGCACCCGAACTGGGTTTGTAGGGGGTGCTTGACAGGTCCGCCTGCGGGCACTATACTACCTAAGTAGTTGATATTTAAACGGCTTTAGCAGGATAATGTGGCTGCGCTGTCAGTGCGGATGGAGCGGGTATTTAGCATAGAGGTTGCGCGCTTACGAGCGGGCAAGGGAGGAGTAAGAGGAGATGGCGGCTACACGAATTCTGGTTGTGGATGACGATGCGCTAATCCGGGTCAATATGGTGGAAATGCTGACGCGGATGGGTTATGACGTGGTCGGAGAGGCCGACGACGCCACCGGGGCGGTGCAGCAGGCACGGGAATTGAAGCCCAATCTGGTCATCATGGATATTCGGATGCCGGGGGAGAGCGACGGCATCACGGCGGCAGCGACCCTGACCGCCGAAGCCATTGCCCCGACGCTGCTGATCAGCGCCTACAGCCAGCCCGACTATGTGGCGCGGGCCAACGAGGCCGGGGTGGTCGGCTATCTGGTCAAGCCGGTGACCGAAGATCATTTGCGCCCAGCGATTGAGGTGGTGCTGGCCCGTTTTGGCGAGTTCGAATCGCTGGCGACCGAGGCCCACGACCTGCGCGAGCAACTGGAAACGCGCAAGCTGGTCGAGCGCGCCAAGGGGGTGCTGATGACTCAGTTCAACCTGAACGAGAACGAGGCCTTCCGCCGCATCCAGAAGGCGAGCATGGACACCCGCAAGCCGATGCGGGCCATCGCCGAGGCGATCCTGCTGACCAATCAGGTCGGCGTCAACCCCGGCGACCGCCCGGCGCAGTAGTCCGCGCCCCATTGTAAACCCGCGCTATTAACAGGCCGCACCCTATCAGGGGGTGCGGCCTGTTTGCTGTCCGTCGGATGGGGGATCGGGGCATTTGTCTCCGTTGCGGGGCGGACACTTGTCCCGCCCTCGGTGCGCTAGATGTCAGTGGCAGGGTGGCAGCGCGGGCGGGTAATATTACCATGTTGGGATAATATTCTATTGAATTTTAGTAAATAAAGTGCGGGGGACTTTTGTGAGCAAGGTTTTTCTAGGGATTGGTGCCATCTTGCTGATTGTGGCAGCAATCGCGGTTGGTTATGAGGTCACTATGTCTGCCGCCGCCACCGGCCCGGTGCAGGTGACGCAGGTGAATGTGCCGAAACCGGCGGACAAAGATCAGGTCTGGGCGGTGGAGTTGAATCCCGGCGCGGCGACGATCACCGTCGGGGCCGATGGGGTGGGGCTGGTGGATGGCACTATCGCCTATAATGTGGCAGAGTTGAAGCCGCTGATTACCACGGGCGATAAGCAGGTGACGATCGCGTCGGGCGACCTGGGCAGTAAGCTTGTTACGACCCACAATGTGCAGAACGACTGGAAGCTGAAGCTGGGCCGGGATGTGCCGATGAAGCTCACCGTCCACGCCGGAGCCACCCAGGGCACGTATGAGTTGGGCGGGCTGGATCTGCAATCGCTGGTCTGGAACCAGGGGGCCTCGGCGGCGACCGTCGCCTTCAGCCGGCCCAACCCCGACCGGCTGACCACCTTCGATGTCACGGCGGGCGCGTCCGACCTGACCATGACCGGGCTGGCGAACAGCAATATGGGCACCGCTACCTTCAAGCTGGGGGCGGGCAACCTCCTGCTCACCTTCGACGGCACGCTGGCGCAGGATGCGACGATCACCGTAGAAGGCGGAGCCAGCGCGTTGACCATCGTTTCCGGCGGCAACCCGGTGCAGGTGGAGGCGAACGCGGGCGGTCTCAGCCATGTGACCAAAGGCGCATGGACACAAGCAGGCCAGACCTATTCTTCGCCAGAGTGGGCCACCGCGACCGGCCCGCGCATCATGATCCACGCCAACATGGGCGTCGGCGGGGTGACGCTGCGGACCAGCAAATAAGCTTCCCCAGCCACGACCACGCCGGGGTGTTCCGCCCGATTGGGAGCGGCACCCCGGCGTGGTCATACCCGCCGCTGTCTTTATTCTGCGCTGTCGGTCATCTGCTGGTATCACCCCACTGTCATCCTGAGCGCCGCGCAGGATCTTCTACGGGGTCCGTGGTGCTGATGGCAAGATCCCGCATCTTCGCTGACGATCTAGGCACGCCGACAAGATCCTTCGCTGCGCTCAGGATGACAGTGGGGGCCGGATGTTAAGTGTCGTTGTGGGGAGTGGTGCGGCGTCGCTTAATGCTTCGTGTGCCCGCTGCGCCCGGCGGGTGGTGGCACGGTTGGATCGGGGGCGGGCAGGGCGGGGCCGCCGTAGACCTGATCGAAGGCGTCGGAGGTGATCCGCAGGTTCTCGATCTGCTCTTTGAGGCTCTGCGACACTTCGTCGGTGGCCGCCGACAGGTTGCGGACCTCGGCGGACTTGATCTTCAGCACCTGGCTGTAGATGGTGTCAAGGGCGCTGAGGGCGTTATCCAGTTGGGCCTGCCAGCGGATCAGCGCCTGGTTGGCGTCGCGCAGGTTCTGTTGCTGTTCGCGCTTGGCGTCCAGCGTGGCCTGGTACTGGCCTTTCAGGTAGTCGTCTTTAGCGTACTGCACCTGATACTGCAACTGGCGGATATCGTTGTCCAGCGCGTTCAGGTCCACGCCGGTCGAGCCGAGCGAGGTCTGGAGATCCTGGGCCTTGAGCGCGATGTCATAGATGGTGTCGGTGACTTCCTTCACCTGCTGCACCGAGTCGGCCAGCGCGGCGCGCAGGGTAGCGGTGCTGGCCGTGGCGACGGCATCTTCGATCCGTTTGCGCCCGGCCAGCGCCCGCTGCACCGCCTCTTTATAGGGGCTGCGCAGCCGCCCCAGGTCGAGCTTGCGCTCCGGGTAGAGTTCCTCGGCCAGCACCTGGGCGGTCATCTGCGGATCGTTCAGCGTGGACCAGACCAGGAAGGCATAGGCCGCCGCTCCGATCAGCCCGAACCACCACCAGCCGGTCAGCGCAATCACAATGATCGTGATCGCGATCGTGGCCGCCGCCATCGGGCGAATCAGCGCGTTCAGTAGCACCACGCGGAACTTGCGGTCGCTGCTCGCCGGGCCACCCGGCCCGGTCGGATTTGCTTGAGCCATCACCCCTCCAGGCGAGTACTGAGTGCTGAGTGCTGAGTGCTGAGTAAACAGACAAATCGTCTCCTACTCAGCACTCAGTACTCAGTACTCAGTACTCGTTACTCGCCCTTGCCCATGCGCTGCTTGAGCGCGGCCAGGTCGCTGTCCACGGCGGACTGGGTTTCGAGGTCGCTGAAGCGCTGGTCGAGGTTCTGGTTGGTCAGTTGGCCGAGCGCCTGGGCCTGGGCCAGCCGGTCGTCGGCGCGGTCTTCCATGCGCTGCAAGCTCTGGTCGCCCCCCTGATCCTGGATGTTCTGCTGGGCGTGGGTGATCGCCTCTTGCGTCTGGGCGCTATGCAGCTTGGCGATGATCAGGTCGCGCTTGGCCTCGGCCTCGGCGATCTTGGCTTCCAGTTGCGCGAGGGCGTCGCGCAGGTCATGCACCTGATCGTGCTGCGCCTGCCACTGGGCGCGGAAGCTGTCGGACAGGTTTTGCGCCGTGCGCTTGCGGGTCAGCGCCTCGCGGGCCAGCTCGTCGTCGTTGGCCT
>JBBSAN010000750.1:0-3879 GCA_038252265.1 Chloroflexia bacterium | reverse complement strand
CCTGGATCCAGTCGGCAGCCCCCTTGATGTTGCTCAGGTAGTAGCCCGCCGAGCCATTGGCGAACTGCTTGCTCAGCGCCCGCACCAGCGACCAACGGAAGTCCTCGGCGGTGATCGCCGTGCCATCGGGCCACTTGAGGTTCTTGCGGATGAAGAAGGTGTAGGTTAGGCCGTCGCCCGAGATCTCCCAGTTTTCCGCGCCCGCCGGTTGCAGGTTCAGCCGGTTATCGAGCCGGATCAGGCCATCGAAGATCAGGCCAATCGCCATGACCGCGTTGCTGGACTGGGCGGCGGGCGGATCGAGGGTGTCAATCTCGTTCACCCCTTCGTTGGCCCAGCGCAGGGTGCCCCCGCTACCGGCGGCCAGGGGCGTGTCGGTGGGTGGCACCAGTCCCGCCGTGCCCGTGACGGTGGGTGCCTCCGTCGTCCCCGTTGTGGGGGTGGTGCTGGCCGGGTTGCTCCCGGCAGTCGGGGTCGGGCCATTGGTCGGGCCGCTGGTCGGCGTCGCGTTCGTGTCGCAGGCGGCCAGCACCAGCGGCACCAGCAGCGCCAGCGTGCCGATCCACCGGCGTAGCGGCCTGCCCAGAGAACGTCCTGAAACCATGCGATGTTTCCTCCCTTGCTGTAACGGTTGCCCCCGGCCAGAGCGGCTGGGCGGGGGTTGGTATGCTCCTGCTATTATAGCATACTGTGCAGGTCAGTCCTAATTATAATCGCTGCCCGCTGGGCTTCTATATTCTCGGCGGAGGGTCGCCTATCGCCTATTCAGGCGCAAGACATTTGTCGCATCTCAACTCCGCTCCTGGTTTGATGAGGGCGCCGCCGCTATCCGGTACACTAAGCAGGCAAGGAGGATAGACCAATGGCAATTACCCGTTATCTTAACGATCATTTTTTGGGGACAAAAACCGGGGCGGCCCTGGGCATGGGGCTGGCGCTCCTGCTCCTGTTGAGCACCGTGGCCTGTGGCGGCAGCCAACCCGCCGCGCAGGCGACCGCGCTCCCCCGCAAAACCCCGACTACGGGGGCTACCCGCCCTGCCCAGCTCACCCCATCGGCTCAACCGGCGACCCAGTTGGTCGGCCAGATCGACCCCACCTTCGGGAATGGTGGCAAAGTCACCACCGATTTCGGCAGGTCGCTGGAAGAGGCGCATGGCGTGGTCGTCCAATCCGGCGGCATGATCGTGGCGGCGGGCACCGCAGGCGTCGATCCGAACGACATCCTCAACGCCGATTTCGGGCTGGGCCGTTATCGCTAACGCACGCGCCGGTGGATAATTGTGTGGACAAAACGGTGGAAAAAGGGGATTGACTCGCGACGAAGACGGAGCTATGATCAAATCACTTCAACAAGTTGGTAGTGATACTAAAAGGTTGGAGGTCCAGTTGGAGAGTCGTTAGACACGAAGGCTGGAACCCAGTCTGGGCGATGCAAATCGCAGCGACTGGAAAGAGACCCTGGATGCTCCGTAAGGACTGTCCGGGGTTTTCTTTTTGTGCCTGGTGGGGCAGAGCGACCAGCCCGCAGCAGGCGCAACCGACCCTATTTTCCACCGTGCGGTGAATTACTCTGTGGATAAATCGGTGGATAAAAGGGATTGACGGCAGGACGAAACGGAGCTATGATCAGGAGGTAGCGGAGATAGAAGTCGCAAGACAGAAATTTCCTGACTACGTAGAGACCCCGGATGCTCCGCAAGGACTGTCTGGGGTCTTTTTCGTGTGCGGGGGTAGTGGAGGGTAAGGAGGCGGACCCCGCCTCCTTACTCGGTGCGCGGCGTGACCTCGTAATAGATCGCATCGGCGCGGAGAAAGATCCGGTAGCCCAACTCCCAGACCCGCCCCAGCCAGCCGCCCCGTTGCCGGGCCTGGCGCAATGCGTCCCCTTCCAACCGGTGGGCGGTGCCCGCGAGGGCCGGGCCGGTCGGTTTGCCCTGGCGGGTGCTGGGCGCGAGCGTCACCTCAGGGTTACGTGCCAGCCGTTTGACCTTCCCGGTGGTAGACCAGGTGGTGAAATAGGCCTTGCCTTCGTGGACCGAGAGGCCCACCACGGTTGCCACGGCCCGCCCATCCCGGCGGAAGGTGGTTAGCAGCGCGGTGCCGTGCCCGCTCAACGCCGCGAAGGTCGCCGGGTTCGCTGCTGTCAGGGTTGTATTGCTCATCAGCTAGTTCCCCCTTTCCTCTGTTATAATGGGTCTGTATGTTGATCGGCATTTATTTAGATTTATCAGTATTTAGATTATCTAGATAATACAACAGGGGGGCGGACATTGTCAAGTGATGCGGCGGGTGATCCTGGGGATCGGGAGCAATTGCTGGGGACGCTGGGGCAGCAGATGGGTCGCCGGATGAGTACGGCGGTGGTGATGTTTCACCAGGCGGTGGCCGAGCAGTTCGGGATGAACGCGACCGACTTCAAGTGTGGCGACATCCTCAGCCGCACCGGGCCGATCACGGCGGGCGAACTGGCCCGGCTGACCGGGCTGGAGACCGGCACCCTGACCACGGTCATTGATCGCCTGGAACGCAACGGCTTTGCCCGCCGCCGCCGCGACTCGCTTGACCGGCGCAAGGTGATCGTGGAGCCGCTGCCGGGGCGCGGGCAAGAGGTAGGCGCGGTGTTCGACTCGATTACCGCCGCGATGAGCACGTTAGTTGCCGGGTACAGCGAACCGGAGCTGGCCCGCATCCTCGAATTCGTCAACGGGATGATCGAAGTGGTGGAGGAGGAGACCCGCAAGCTGCGGGCACAAGCCGCCGGGCGGGCGAAGGGGCACGACAACGTGGGCACGACACCGGAGAGCAGCCGGTGAGCGGGGGCGCTGCGCCGCTTTGACTAGCGATTATCGCTGGTCGGCCGACCTCACAGCGCCCCCAGCGCCCGCTCGACCAGGCCGCTGACCAGGCGCAGCTTGTAGCCGTTCTCGGCCAGCGGTTTGGCCCCTTCGACGGCGGCCTGCCCGGCGATGGCGGCTTGCCCAGGGGTGAGCGGCTGGCCGCGCAGGGCTTGTTCGGCGGCGGTGGCCCGCAGGGGGATCGGAGCCACGCCACCCAGCGCGATCCGCACATCCTCGACCACCCGGCCTTCACCCGCGTCCGCCGCCCAGGTGACGCAGACGGCCACCCCGACCAGGGCGAACGACCAGAGCGCCCGGTCCATCGCCTTGAGATAAGTGCTGGCGGTGCGCGCACTGGGCGCGGCGGGGAGGGTGATGCCTGCGATCAGGTCGCCCGGCTCCAGCACCGTCAGCCGCCGCCGGTCGGCGCGGGGCAGGGTGAAGAAGGCTTCGATGGGCACGGTGCGCTTGCCGCTCGGCCCCTCGATCACAATGTCGGCTCCCAGCGCGAGGAGCGCGGTGGCCGGGTCGGAGGGGTGAACGCTGACGCAGGGGCTTTCGTCGGTGAAGATGGCGTGGTGCGAATTCGCGCCGCCGCGGGCGTAGCAGGTGTCGCCGCCCTTCAGCCAGCAGTTGAACGGGCCGCGATAATACCAGCAGCGCGTCTCCTGGGCCAGGTTGCCGCCGATGCTGCCCATGTTCCGCAGTTGCGGCGACGCGGCCAGCCCCGCTGCCTCAGACAGGGCGCGGTACTGCTCGCGCACCAGCGGGTCGCGCTCCACGGTATCCAGCGACACCAGCGGGCCGAGGTGGACCGACCCGGCATACTCCAGCACGCCGTCCAAATGCGGCACGGTCTTGAGGTTGACCAGCCGGTCGGGGGCGTGCAGCCCGGCCTTGAGCGTGGTCAGTAGGTCAGTGCCGCCCGCGATGGGCCAGGCATCCCCGGCATCCTCGGCGGTAAGGAGGCTGACGGCCTCGGCCAACGTCTGGGCGTTTACGTGTTGGAACGGTTGCATGAGGCCTCGTCGGGGTTAGGG
>JBBSAN010000749.1:0-3881 GCA_038252265.1 Chloroflexia bacterium | reverse complement strand
GGCAAGAACTGGCCGTCCTGTAACGGGTCGCGGGCAGCGTTGAGGGTGCCGGGCTGGTGCGGGACCAGGGTGGGGGGTGGGGTCTGGGGGGGGAGACTGGCGGCGGGCGGCTCCGGCTCGCGGCGCGGGGGATTGGGTGGGGGGGCGGCACTGCGTCCATGTGTGGCGGCGGAGTCCGTCTCGATGCTGCCCAGGTCCAGATCCTGTAGGAGCCAGTCATTTTTGGAGTGCGGCGCGGGGCTTGCGGGGGCGGACTGTCCCATGCCGCTGGGCGGGAGGGGGGCAGGGGACAGCCCCGGAGCCCGGGCCGGGGGTGCGGGCCGCGGCCCCGTGCCGAATTCGGGTGGGGGGGCGGCGCTGCGTCCGCGCTCACTGGCGAAGTCGGACTCAATGGCATCTGCGTCCAGCCCGCCGAACAGCCAATCATTTTCGGAGGGCGGGTGCGGCCCCGACGAAGACGGTCCCGGTGAGGCGGGCGGCGTGGGCGGCGGGGTGAATGTCGCTAGCGGTTGGGGTTCCGGGGTGGGCGGCGGCTGGTCCGCGGCGGCGGCGGCCTGGACCAGCGCGTCGGTCTTGCCGACCCTGGCATCGAATTCGGCCTCGATGTCGTAGATTTTCGCCAGGCCGACCACACTCGCGACCGGCGACACGATCCGCAGGCGCAGGTTGCGGCGGCGGGCCAGGCTTTTGAGCGCCTGGAAATCTTCGATGGCGCGGGGCACCACGGCCTCCCGCGTGACCCGCAGCACCACCAGCCCGCTAGTCGTGGCCTCCAGGCGGGCCAGCAAGGTTTCGCGGCTGTCCGCCGCGCCAACGCGAATCGTTTGCTCAGGTAGATCCAAGGCTATGGTCCTCGAAGCGGCGCTCGGCTTCCTCTTGCAACGCCTCCATCCGGTGATGCTCCACCAGCAGCCGCGCTTCTTCGTCCGGCATCAGGGCTTGCTCCGGCGCGATCTTGCGGTCGCCTCCCTCGTAGCCGATCTGTCGCCGCAGGGTCCGGGTCTGCGTCTCCAACTCTTCCGCCGTGACCACATGGCTGCGGCGCATCCGGTCGCCGCGCGCCACGGCGCGCTCGGCGGCCATCGCCTGCTGTTCCTGGTCGAACCGGGCAAACAGCGCCTCCTGTACGGCGGTTGGCTCTTCGGATGGTACGGTAGCGTCCGGTGCCCAGCCCAGGGTTGCTTCCCCCAGGTCCAGCGTGACCGGCGCAGGTGGCGCTTCGACCGTCCAGGTGTGCCCGCAATCGAGGCCCCGGTAGTGCGTTCCGGCGTCCTCTTGCCCCTGGAACGCGGCCACCTGCACGTCGCCGCATTCGGGGCAGCGGGTGAACACCAACCAGGGGTCGAGTACCAGCATAGGTAGCTCGTCGGCATCGGCCAGCAGCAGGGTGCCCGGCGGCTCCACATCCGCCTCCATTTCGACGGTGCTCTCGGTGACGCTGAAGCCGCTCAGGCGCAACACCGTGATCTGCCCGTCTGCGTCGCGCACCAGCCCCAGCAGGGGATAATCGGCCAGCATGAGGACGCGCCCCAGCGCGGCGCGCAGCCCCGGAGCCAGCACGGTGACGATGCCCATCGGGTCCCAGCCCGAGTCGGGGGGCGGGGGATGGGTGGTCAGGCGGAGCTTGTACTGGTTGATCAGTTCCAGCAGCAGGCGGGTGCTGGCCGCTTCCTCGTGCTTATAATCGCCCTGGTAGTCCTGGTAGACGACCATTTGCCCGCGCAGCCCCTCGTACCCCAGCAGGAGCAGGTTGGTATCGGTGGCCTCGTAGGCAGCAGCGAGGCCGGGCAAAGGAGCCTCCGCCGCCGGGACCGCCGCCAGCCCGCCACGCACCCAACCCAGCCACTGGCCGAACGTGGGGCGGCGCAGGTTCCGCAGCGAGCGGTTCAGGGTCGGGTCGGCAGTCGCCCCCCGCCCGGTGTAGGCGGCGATAGCGATCCCGCCCAGCACATAGGTCAACGTTTCGGCCAGCACCAGCAAGGCTTCATGATGCACGGAAGGCCGGGGGGCGGCAACCAGCACCCGCTGCCAGGCCCGCGCCAGCGGCATGGGGTAGTGGTTCACGATCGCGGCGTCATCCGCTACCGGCGACTGATTAGCAGCAAACGGGTCCATAGAGCAGGCTCCTATCCAGCCGATTCTAACATGAAGTGGGCTAACATGCAAAATTCACCACAGAGGACACAGAGAATTGCCGTGCTCTGTGTCCTCTGTGTTCTCTGTGGTGAACACTACGCCTTTAACGCCTCATCCAAATCGGCAATAAGATCGCTCGCCGCTTCGATGCCGATGCTCAGCCGGATCAGGTTGTCGGGCACCTGGAGGGGTGAGTTGGCGACGCTGGCGTGGGTCATCGTCGCGGGCTGCTCGATCAGCGACTCGACCCCGCCCAGGCTTTCGGCCAACAGGAAGATCCGGGTGTGCGTGACCAGCCGGGCCGCCGCCTCCACGCCGCCGCGCACGCCAAAGCTGAGCATCCCGCCAAAACAGGTCATCTGCTGCTTTGCCAGGGCGTGCTGCGGGTCGCTGGGCAGGCCAGGATAGCGGAGCCACTCCACGGCGGGATGCTCGATCAGGAAGTGGGCTACCTGGAGCGCGTTCGCCTCGTGGGCGCGCATCCGCACGGCCAGCGTCTTGATCCCGCGTAGCGCCAGCCAGCAATCGAACGGCCCCGGCACCGACCCCACCGCGTTCTGCAAGTATTTCAGCCGCTCATACCACGCCTCGTCGTTCAGCACCAGCATCCCGCCGACGACATCGCTGTGCCCGCCCAGATACTTGGTCGTGCTGTGGACCACCACATCGGCCCCCAATGCCAGGGGTTGCTGGCCGTAGGGTGAGGCAAAGGTATTGTCCACGATGACATGCCCCCCGTGGCCGTGCGCGCGTTCGGCCACGGCGGCAATATCGATCAGCTTCATCAGCGGGTTGCTGGGCGTTTCGATCCAGACGCCACGGGTGGCCGGGGTCCAGGCCGCGTCCAGCGCCGCCGGATCGGTCAAATCAGGGTAGGAGAAGCACAAGCCATAGTCGCGCAACACGCGCTCGAACAGCCGGTAGGTCCCGCCGTACACGTCATTGGAGACGATCAGATGGTCGCCCGGCTTGAACATATACATCAACGTGGTTTCCGCCGCCATCCCCGACGCAAAGGCCAGGCCATAGCGCCCGCCCTCCAGCGCGGCCATGCAGGTTTGCAACGCCTGCCGCGTCGGATTATCGGTGCGCGAATATTCGTAGCCGCGATGCTGCCCGAGCGCTTCCTGGGCGTAGGTCGAAGTCTGGTAGATCGGGACAATCACTGCCCCGGTCTGCGGGTCGGGATCCTGCCCGGCGTGGATGGCCCGGGTTTCGAAGGCGTAGCCGCTCTTTGGGTCGGATAGGTGCGGTTGGAATTGTTCTGACATGTATACTCCTCTTTCACTGATTCGTCTTTGGATCAGACTATGTTCGTGCATTGTAGCCCCCGCTCCCCACGCCTGTCAAGGCAGACCCGGATCTGCTATGCCGGGATAAAGCTTGACAGCACCCGGCGCGATCTCGTATAATGGTCCCGTCGCCGACGTAGCTCAGTGGTAGAGCAGCTGTTTCGTAAACAGCAGGTCAAGGGTTCGAATCCCCTCGTCGGCTCCCGAGATTACGCCTAATATCAGGCGATATGAAAGCGGTGCTGCCCTCAGCACCGCCTTCTTTTTGCCCTTATATAGCCAATCGTATAGCCAATGCTCTCCATTACCCCGTTTCGCCAGTCACTTGAGTTTAGAGTAAGCGCTGCCCTCACTGACGAGGATTCGCCAATGGTCTACCCTCTATCCCAACTGGGATCGGGCCGGTTAGGCGGCTTTTGGCCGCCGTTTCAGCAGTGGCTGCCGCGCTTTGGG
>JBBSAN010000748.1:0-3891 GCA_038252265.1 Chloroflexia bacterium | reverse complement strand
CCAACCTCGTCATCACCGCGCTGCTAGCCTGGGTGCTCTACCGGGCCGAGCGGCGGTTCATGTCCGCCCCGGTCGCGCTGGCCGGGGTCGCCACCTTCCTGCTCGCCACCCCGGCGCTGAACTACGCCCGCACCTTCTTCTCCGAGCCGCTGGGGGCGTTGCTGCTCCTCCTGGGCCTGCTGCTGCTGGTCCCACGCTCGGGCGAACGGCAGCCTACGCTTGGGCGCGTCCTGCTGGCGGGGGGGTGCCTCGGCGCGATGATCCTGATCAAGCCCGCGTTCGCCGTCTATCTGCCTGTGCCGGGGCTGCTGGTGCTGGGGCTGGCGATTTTAGATTTTAGATTTTGGATTTTGGAGCCTAAGTCGGGAAGGCGGGACCTACTTGCTGGTTCTGATCATACTCCTCCAAAGTCCAAAATCCAAAATCTAAAATCGCTCCTCTTGGCCGGAGGGGCCTTCGCCGTGGGGCCGCTGGTCGCGCTAGCCGGGCAATTGGCCTACAGCTATGTGCGCTACGGCAACTGGCTGGGCAACGGCTATGAAAAGGAGGAAGGGTTCAGTACCCCACTGTTGGAGGGCCTGGGTGGGCTGCTGTTCAGCCCCGGCAAGAGCCTCTTCCTTTATGCCCCGGTGGTGCTGCTGACCGTGCCTGCGTGCTGGCTGCTGGCCCGGCGCGGCGGGCAGGCCGGGCGCGTGGCGGTGCTGCTTATCGCCGGGGAAACGGTGGCCGGGCTGGTCCTGAACGCGCTGTGGTGGGCCTGGACCGGCAACTTCGCCTGGGGGCCGCGCCTGATCGTGCCGCTCTTGCCCTTGCTGGTCTGGCCGTTAGGCGCGCTGGTGGACGGCCCGGCGCGGATCGTGGCCGCGCGTTGGCGGCAAGGGGTCGGGGCGGCCTGGGTGGTGCTGGGCGTGCTGGGAGCGTTCGTGTCGATCCCCGGTGCGCTGGTGGATTTCCAGGTCTACTACGGCCTCCGGGGGCTGGAGCTGGCCGGGCAGGCGGGCGAGGCCCCCACGATCTATGACCCCGCGCAGTCGCCCCTGCTGGTCGAGCCGGGCTACCTGCTGGACGGCCTGACCGCCGCCATCCACCGCCCGACCCTGGCCGAAACGGGCCTCCCGCCCGGCTGGGACACCTTCATTCCGGCCCTGCTGACCATTATCGCCGTCTTCGCCCTGTGGATCGCGGCACGACAAGGTGCCCCTCCTGCCCGCGAATCCTCCGCTATCCCGTAACCGGCTCTCCAGTGTAGATACATATCCCATGAGGACAGGGCCGTGCCCCGGTAGTGGCCGCCGCCTCTATTGCCGGGGCGGCGGGCTTGTGCTATCATGACGGTGCGCCGCTGGCCCCTCAGTGAGCGCAACGCCGACAAGGAGCGCTACTTATGGATTTCCAGTTGAGCACCGAACAACGCCTGATCCGCGATCTGGCGCGGACCTTCGCCCGGCGCGTCATCCAGCCGGTCGCCGCCCGTTATGACCACGAAGAACGCTTCCCCCGTGACCTGTTTGACGAGGCGCGGGCAGCGGGCCTGCTAAACATCACCGTGCCCACAGAGCTAGGCGGGGCCGGGCTGGGGGGGCTGGAACAGGCCATTGTCGTCGAAGAACTGGCCTGGGGCTGCGTCGGCATCACCGCCGCGCTGAGCCTCAACGGGCTGGTGGCCGATGCGCTGCTGGTCGGCGGCGACCTCGCCCAACAGCAAACCTATATCGGGCGCATGGTGGCGGGGGAGTTGGGTTGCTATGCCGTGACCGAGCCAGGGGCCGGGTCCGATGTCGCGGCGATCACCACCCGCGCCCGCCGCAACGGCGACCAGTATGTGCTAGATGGAACCAAGATCTGGATCTCGAACGCGCCCGATGCCAGCTTCATCGTCGTCTTTGCCCAGACCGATCCCGCCGCCGGACATCGAGGGCTGAGCGCCTTCGTGGTCGAGCGCGACACGCCAGGGGTAGAGGTGGGCCGCCCGCTGGGCAAGCTGGGACAGAAGGCCGAACTCGCCGCCGAGATTCGCTTTACCGGGGCGGCGGTGCCCGCGTCAGCGCGGCTGGGCAAGGACGGCGACGGCTTCCGCATCGCCATGGCCGTGTTCGACCGCTCGCGCCCGATGGTTGCGGCCCTGGCCGTGGGGGTGACCGCCCGCTGCCTGGACGAGTCGCTGGCTTACGCCAAAACCCGGCAGACAATGGGCCGCCCGATCATCGAGCACCAGGCCGTCGGCCACAAGATCGCGGCGATGGGAATGCGGCTGGAGGCGGCCCGCCTGCTGACCTACCAGGCCGCCTGGCTGCTGGACAGCGGGGCGCGCAACACGCTCCAGGCTGCCTACGCCAAAGCCTTCGCCGCCGACACGGCCATGTGGGCGGCGACCGCGGCGATCCAGGTGTTCGGCGGCATGGGCTACAGCACCGAGTACCCGGTCGAGAAGCTGTTCCGCGACGCGAAGGTCTTACAGATCTATGAAGGCACCAGCGAGATCCAGCACAACATCATGGTCCGCGAACTGACCCGCTAGGGGTCGCAAGGAGAGCCTCCGATGGGTGAACCCGTCATTCTGGAAGCCGTGCGCACGCCCTACGGCAAGAACCGGGGCGGCGCGTACCATGCCACCCACCCCGCTGCCTTGCTCGCCCACACGCTGAATGGGCTGACCGCCCGCGCCGGGCTGGACTCGGCCCAGGTGGACGATGTGGTCGGCGGCACCGTGACCCAGATCGGAGAGCAGGCCGCCGACGTGACCCGCCAGGCGGTACTGCTGGCCGGATGGCCGGTGACGGTGCCTGCGGTGACAATCAACCGCTTCTGCGGGTCAGGCCAGGAGGCGGTGCATCTGGCGGCGCGGGCCATCGCGGCGGGCGACATGCGCTACGCCATCGGGGCCGGGGTGGAGAGCATGAGCCGTGTGCCCATGTTCAGCGACATTGGCGGTGGAATCAAGGGGGTGTGCCCCGATCTGTTCGCCCATTATGATCTGGTGGAGCAGGGCGAGAGCGCCGAGCGGGTCGCCGCGCAGTGGGGCATCTCCCGCGCCGACGCCGACGCCCTGGCCGCCGAGAGCCACCGTCGCGCCAGTGCCGCCTGGGTGGCGGGCCACACCGCCGACCTGCTCCCCACCCCCGGCCACGACGCCACCGGCACCCCGCTCATCCTGACCCGCGACGAAGCCGTGCGCGATGTGATCGACCCGGTGCGGATGGCGAGTCTCGCACCCGTGTTCCGCCCCGCTGATGGAGTGGTCACGGCGGGCAACGCCAGCGCGATTGCGGACGGCGCGGCGGCGGTGCTGGTGGCCGACCGGGCCGTGGCCGAGGCCGACGGCTTGCGCCCGCGTGCCCGCTTTCGGGCGCGGGTGGTCGTCGGCAGCGACCCGGTGCTGCAACTGAGCGGAGTCATCCCCGCCACGCACCAGGCGCTGGCGCGGGCCGGGTTGCGCCTGTCGGATCTGGATTGGGTGGAGATCAACGAGGCGTTCGCCGTGGTCGTGCTGGCCTGGGCGCGCGAGTTCGACCCCGATCTCCAGCGGGTGAACCCCTGGGGTGGGGCCATCGCTCACGGCCACCCGCTGGGCGCGTCCGGCGCGGGCCTGCTGGCGAAGATGCTGGCCGGGCTGGAGGCCACCGGCGGCCAGTTTGGCCTCCAGGTGATGTGCGTCGGCCTGGGCATGGCGACGGCGACGATTATTGAGCGGATTGCATGAAACGCGATGCGTGATGCGTGACGAGGGGTCAGGGGTCGGGGGTCGGGGATCAGGGATCAGGGATCAGGGACCAGATTAAGCCAATACGCATCACGCATCACGCATCACGCATCACGCATCACGCATCACGCATCACGCATCACGCATCACGCATCACGCATCACGCATCACACAAATGAGGAGGATCGGGT
>JBBSAN010000747.1:0-3895 GCA_038252265.1 Chloroflexia bacterium | reverse complement strand
GCCTGTCGGAGAGAAACTTGCCAGCCCTAATTCCGGTCATTTTGCCCCAGAAAGTGGGGCGGATCTCCCACTTTCGGGACTAAAACCACCTTTGAGTGGAGCGAATTTTGGCGAAAATCGTTCTCTCCGACAGGCTGCTAGCCCCAATACTGTTCAAATAAGACGGGATGACAACGCAAAGACGCGAAGATTCGCAAAGACGCGAAGGGGATCTCTGTGTTCTCTGTGTTCTCTGTGGTGCAGCAAACGGCTTATTTGAACAGTATTGTGCCTATCTCCCCAGCCGGGCCAGCAGGGGGACGACGAAGGGGACGGCCAGCGAGAGGATCCCGCCACTGGCGGCGGCCAGCATCCCCATCTCGCTCCCAGCGGTGCGGATGATGATCGGCAGGGTTACGTCGCTGGCGGTGGCCCCGGCAGGGGCCAGGGTTTGCCAGGGGTGCCAGTGCCGGGCGATGGTCGGGATGATTGTCAGCGCCACCAGTTCGCGCAGCACGTTCGCCAGCAGGGCCAGCGCCCCCGCCTGGGGGTAGCCGCTGTCGGTCAGCAGCACGCCCGACAGGCTGTACCAGCCGAAGCCGCCACCCACCGCCGCCGATTGGCCCACGGGCAGCCCCACCAGTGGGGCCATCAGTGCCCCGGCGAGGACGGAACCCCCGGCGATTGCCAGTGGCACCAGTAGGAACCCCGGCCCGGCCCGCCGCACCGCCCGGAACGCCGCTTCGTCGGCTCCCAGCACGATGCCGACCAGCGCCATCAGGGCCATCAGCACCCATTGTTCGGTGAGCGGCACCCAGCTCCGGTCCCACCCGCTCAGGCTCAACCCCCGCCCGGCCAGGATCCCGGCCCCGACCACCGCCGCCAGTATCAATGATGCTTTCATCGGGTCCCGCTCCCTTCGGCGCGGCGTAAGCGGCCCAGCAGCGGCAAGACCAGGGCGACCCCGGCCATTGACAGCACAATCGTCAGCAGGGCATAGCCCAGGCTCGCCAGGCCAATGCTGCCCAGGTTGTTCATCGTCTGCTCGTCCAGCCCCAGGCGCATCCCGACGACGAACAGCAGGGCGTAGATCACCCAGCCCGCCACCCGGTTGAGCCGGCCCAGCAGCCGTTGCTGCTTCCGCAACACCCAGCCCACCAGAAATCCACCACTCAGGATGGCGATTAATTCCATTGTGCCGATCCTCCTCGCGCCGCATTCGCTCTGCTGTGAACGTACGGCATGGACGCCAGCGGCGGCAATGGCAGGACGGACAAACTGTGAGGGCAGTTTTAGTGCAGTGTGCTACCCCACCCTGACCCTCGGCCCTGGAAGGACGGCAAATATCGTGAACCGTACGATTAACCGTAGCGCAAAACGGTGGATCGCCGCCCAGGTAATTGACAGCCGCCCAATTCCGCGCTATGCTAAGGAGTAGAAGATCAGCCGGGACCCTCAACTCTAAGTGTACTTTTAGCAGAAGAGGAGACTTCTCATGCAACGCAACCTGATCCTGCGCCGGGCTGGGACAGTGGGGCTGCTACTAGCAGCCGTCCTGGTCTTCGCCCTCGGTGGAGCCGTAAGCGCCGCCCCACTCCCCCAGGGGACAGCCGCCGGCTCCCCGCTCAAACCCACCAGCCCGCTCGTCTGCGAGATGACCTGGAGCCTCAGCCCCCAACCCGGCGCTGCCGACCTGCGCGCGGTATCCGCCAGCGGACCAAATGACGCCTGGGCGGTTGGCTCGGTTAATGGGAGCGGCGCGGCGCTGGTCGAACGCTGGGATGGCAACGCCTGGAGCATTGTCGCTACCCCGGTCATCAGTGGCACGCCCTACGCCGTGGTGACGCTGGGGCCGAACGATGTCTGGGTGGCGGGCAGCTTCTACACCCTGATGCCTAACCTGACCGCGGTGGTGCTCCACTGGAACGGCAGCACCTGGACCTCCTACCCCCTCACTTCGATCAGCGTGGTGACCCTCACCGACCTGACCGCCGTCAGCACCAATGACATCTGGGCGATCGAACCAGCCGCAGACGACGGCACCTATACCTGGCACTGGAACGGGACAAACTGGACCCACTACAATGCTGCCACCACGAGGCTGAGGCCCGGCGGCGGCGTGGCTTTCGACCTGTACAGCGGGTCGGCGCGGGCGACCAACGACGTGTGGGCGGTGGGCAGTGCCATCTGCACGGGCTGCCAGGGGGGCCTCATTTCGCATTACAACGGCGCGACCTGGACCGAGACCACCAGCATCACCCCCACGCTCAAAGGGGTCATCGCCCTGGCCGCTAATGATGTCTGGGCGGTGGGCGGCTATAGCGCGGCCAGCAGCATCCTCCACTGGAACGGCAGCGCCTGGACGCCGGTGAGCAGCCCCAATATCGGCACCCTGAACAGTATCGGCGGGAGCGGCCCGGCAGACCTCTGGGCGGTCAGCACCGGCGGCAGCATCGTGCATTACAACGGGATCAGTTGGACCTCAGCCTTTACCGGGGCCAATACCCTGGTCGATGTGGCGGCGGATGGTCCCAATGATGTCTGGGCGGTGGGCAGCGCCATTCTCCATTACCCCAGCCTCCCCACCTTCAGCGATGTGCCCAGCAGCAACACGTTCTACAACTACATCCAGTGGATGGTCTGCCACAACTACATCAGCGGCTATCCCTGCGGCGGGGTCGGCGAACCGTGCCTACCTCCGCAGAACCACGCCTACTTCCGCCCCGGCAACAATGTCACACGGGGGCAACTCGCCAAGATCATCGCCAGCGCGGCGGGTTGGGTTGAGCCGGTCACCACCCAGACGTTCGAGGATGTGCCACCGGCCAGCACCTTCTATGATTTCGTAGAGCGGGCCGCCACGCGGGGCATCATCGGGGGCTATCCCTGCGGGGGCATCGGCGAACCGTGCGTGGCCCCGGCCAATCGCCCCTACTATCGCCCCAACAATTCGACCACCCGCGGCCAGATCGCCAAGATCGTCTCACAGGCGCGGGGCTACAGCGAGACCCCGACGAGCCAGACCTTTGAGGACGCCCCGCCGAGCAGCACCTTCTATCTCTACATCGAGCGCCTGTCGAGCCGGGGCATCGTCGGCGGCTATCCCTGCGGTGGGCCGGGTGAGCCGTGTGTGCTGCCCGGCAACCGGGGCTACTTCCGCCCCAACAACTCGACCACGCGCGGCCAGCTAGCGAAGATCGTCACCGTTGCCTACGGCGGGCCGTGACGTAGTAATGAGTGATGAGTGATGCGTGATGAGTGATGCGTGGTGCGTGTCATCGCTCATTGCGCCTTCGCGCAACACAAACAGAACGCGCCTCCATGTGGAGGCGCTTTCCTTTATTGAGAAGAGAGGGGCGGGACGAGTCGCCGGGTCTAATTTACGCCTTGCGCATTCGCAGCGCGTGAAGGCTCAGGCCCAGACTGACCAGACCTAACCCGGCCAGGGCCAGCAGCGTCCAGAGGCCCAGGAGGGTGCCATCGGCGGCACCGGTGGTGGGCAGCGTGGCCGGGTGCGTGGCCGGCTTGTGCGGCTGGCTCGTGCTGCCGGTGGTGTTGTCGTTGGTGCCGGTCAGCGGCTTCACGTTGGACACGGGAGGCGCGGGGGCCTGCGGCTTCGTGGTCGGCTGGGCCGGGGCGGTGGTCGGCGGCGTGTTCGTGCCGGTCTCCGGCGCGACGTTGCTCTCCGGCGCAGGCAGGGCGATCGGCTCGGCGACATCCCGAGGGCCAAGGGCGAAATAAATCTTCGAGATGGTCTCACCGGCGCGGGGCGTGAACGGGACGTAGTAGCTGTAGCCCCAGTAGGTGCCGAAGGTGCGAATGTGCAGCCAGTAGGTGCCGGTAGCGGGAACGGTCAGCGTGTACGAACCATCGGCGGCGGTGGTGGTGTGGACAACTTCAGGGTCACTCTCCAACG
>JBBSAN010000746.1:0-3899 GCA_038252265.1 Chloroflexia bacterium | reverse complement strand
TTCTGGGCGAGCTGGTGTGGTCCCTGTCGGGCCGAGATGCCGGAGATGCAGCGACTGTACGCCAAGTACAAGGACCAGGGATTGGTCTTGCTTAGCGTTGACCTGGGAGAAAGCCGGGAGACCGTCACCCATTTCATCACCGCCAATAAGTACGACTGGATCTTCCTGCGGGACAGCACCCAACAAGTCGGGCAGACCTATTACATCGGGGGCATTCCGACCCATGCCTTTATTGATCGGGCCGGGGTCATTCGCCGCTACGTCGTGAGCGGGCTCACCCCCCCGCTGATGGAGTCCTACCTGGCTGAAATCCTGGGGAAGTAGGATGGGGCCGGATCTCGTTGTCGTCGTGTTGAAAGTGCGGGATTACGCGCTGTGGTTGGGCCCGCCCTACCTGGTCGCCCTCGCCCTCGGTGCCCTCCTTCAGTTGCTGTGGGCCCAATGGCGGAGCCGAGTGGTCCCAGTGGGCCGGGTGTCGGACCCTCCAGCGCTTGCTGCGCCGGGCGCGGGTGAGCGGCGGAGTCAGCTCGCCTGGGATCTATGGGTGCGGAGCTTGTGCTACGGGCTCGCCCCGGCCGCGTTGGTACTGCCCCTGTACCTCAACGGGCTGCTGTTTGTGGCCCGCCTAGGGGGGACGCTGTTGGTTAGCGCGCTGATCGTGGTGGGGGTGAGTCTGCTCGGGCAGCGGCGCGGGGGCGTGCCTGGCCCCAGTCGCGGGGGTGTTCCCGGCACCCCCTCTGGGATCGTGCCGCTGCCGCCCCGCCCTGCGATCGCCCTTCCCAACCAGCTCCGCTCATGGTGGGCCTTATTCCGCCAACAGCTGGATCGTGAACTGAATCGGTTCCTGTTGGGTGGCCTGCTCGGCGGGTTGATCCTGGCCTGGCCTCCCGGTGTCTGGCTGGGGGAGCAACTGGCGGGGGCAACGTTGGCGGCGGCCCTCCTCGGGGCCGTGCTGGGGCTGATCCTCCCGCTGAACGGGGGGGCGGTGCTGTTGGTGGTGGTCGCGCTGATGACCCGAGGGGCGGGACCCGCCGCCGTGGTGAGTCTGCTGGTCGCCGCCCCGCTGCTGAATTGGTGGGATGCGCGCCGCCTGGCGCAGCAGTACGGGTGGCCGCTGCTGCTCTGGTATCTCGGGCTGGGCGTGGTGGGGGCCACCTTGCTGGGGTTCGCCCTCGCCCAAGTGCCGGGCAGCGCCCGTTTGAGTAACTATTAAGCGACGCACAGTCTCCCCTAGGGCGGGGTCTTCAACGGGTCAGCGGTGTTCGATCGCCCGCTGACTAAACAACGCGGCCCGATCGAACAAGTGCGCCGCCTGGGGCGGCGTGGCTCCAAGGGGGGGGACGATGGCCGATTCGGATCCGGTGGCGCCCGCTGGGCCGCCCGCGCCTGCGTTTGCGGTGCACATTCATCGGGGTAATCGGGCCCTGGACGAGGCTCCTGCGGCAGAACCTTCCGCAGGGGTGGATGCCCCAAGCACCCGCCGATCACCGGCGGCCCAACGTAAGGCCCGCACCCGCCGCCGGGCGGGGTGGGGACTGGCGGGATTGATCGGGCTCGCGCTGATCGCCCTCGGGCTGGCCTGGTGGATCGGCCAGCCGCCCCGTGGCGTCCTGGCGCGGGTGAACGGGGAGTACATTACGACCCCGCAGGTCGACCGCGAGATCCTCTTGAATCGGGCGATCTCGGCCCTGGCGAATAACGGACAAGGGATCAATGAAACCCGTACCGCCACGATGGAGCGTCTGATCAGTGAACTGATCCAGGCGCAGGCTGCCCACCGCGCCGGGGCCCAGGTGACGGATGTTGACGTGAGGGCCGCCATTGCCAGCTTGATCGCCCGCGAGGGCTGGACCCCTGCTCAGCTAGAGGCCGCGCTCACCCGCCAGGATCTGAGCTGGGCTGATTTGCAGGCGAGCCTACAAAACTCGGTGTTGATCAACCGCTATATCAGGACGGTGATCACCCAAGGGGTCACTGACCCGGTCCAGGCTAGCGCCCTCGAAAAAACCTGGCGGGCTCAGGTCGAGAGCACCAGTAAGGTGGAGCGGTATGGCAGCCCGGATGGGGGCACCGCGCCCAGCGTGGGGCGGGAGGCTCCTGATTTTACCCTCCGCGACCTCGACGGTCAGGCGCACCAGCTCACGGAGCTGCGGGGCCGTCCGGTCCTGATTAATTTCTGGGCCACCTGGTGCGCGCCGTGCCGGCTTGAAATGCCGACCCTGGTCAGCCGTTACCAGCAAAGTCAGGCTGCCCCCAGTGGCGGGGCCGGCCTCGAGATCCTGGCCGTCGCGATTAATAGCACGCCGGATACGGTCATGGCCTTCCGCAAAGAATTCGGGCTGCGTTTTCCGGTGCTGCTGGACACCGACAGCCAGATCCTCAACCGCTACCAGGTCGGGGCGATCCCAACCAGTTATCTGGTCGATCGCGCCGGGACGGTGCGCTGGATCCAGGTGGGCGTGTGGACCGACGCCCTGTTGCGCGAGAAGTTGGGCTTGATTCCCTGAAAGGAACTCGATGACCCGCGAACATAAAACATGCGTGCGCAGCATAGGACAAAGGTTTAGCTTCACCTTACTCCTACTTTTGCTGCTGGGGAACGCGGATCGGGCCGCCAGGGCGGACGCGCCCGCCAATCCATTTGTGGATCGGGGCGAGGAACCGGGCGCAGGCGGGTGGTGCAGGCGGATCGATGTCCGTGCTTAACCGGCGCTCGATGCGTCTGCGGGATCCCATCGGGAGAAACCATGCGTAAACGTAAACTGAGCCATGCCGACTGCCGCGCCGAGAAGACGCCTACCCGCCCAACCCCTGCGGCGGCTCTGGCGGAGGTTCACCTCGCGATGGAACAGCGCGCGGCCCGTCAAGCGCGCCGGCAGCCGATTCAGGCGGTGGTGCGCTGGCGTCGCCTGGGCCGATTAGGCGCGGTCGCACTAGTCGCGTTGGGCCTCCTGGTCGTCGCCGGACTGCTGATGGCTGCTGCCTGGCGCGCTGCTCACCAGCCGAGGCAGGCGGTAGAACAGCCGCCCGGCGCGCCTGTGCCCCGTATCGACACGCCGCATCCGCCTTATACGACCGATCCACCCACCTCCGGGCCCCAGGTGAACCACGTGCCCTCCCGGGCGCGGGCGGCGACGCTTGGGCCCCAGGAGGTGCCGGTCCACGCGCTCGCAGAGGGCGGGGTGCTCATCCATTACCAACGGCGGCTGGATACGGCGATCGTGGAAAAACTCGCGGCCTTCACGGCCCGCGATGAGTCGCCGGTGATCCTGAATCCTGCGTGGGATCTCGGGCAGATGCTTGTCGTGACGGCCTGGGGACGGATGCAACGCTTCACCACCAATGATGAGCCGCGCCTTCAGCGTTTTATCGCTGCGTTCCCCGGCCTGGATCCCCACCCGAATAGCGGATCCTACCCGGTGAACGATCCCGGCACGACATGTGCAGCGGGCCCGTCGCGCAGCCCAGATTAGGGGGACCACCCCATGCCCGATCCCCGCGAGCCCTACATTCCGGCCCTCAAGTATGCGTGGCTAACGGCTCTCTACGACCCCCTCCTGCGCTGTACCACGCGCGAAGCCACCTTCAAGTGCCAGTTGGTCCGGCAAGCGGGGATCGCCCCCGGCGGGCGCGTGCTCGACCTGGGGTGCGGCACGGGCACCCTCACCTTGCTGATTAAACAGATCTACCCGACGGCCACCGTCGTGGGATTGGACGGCGACCCGGCAATCCTGCGGATCGCGCAGGCCAAAGTGACTGCGGCGGGGTTGGACGTGACCCTGGACCAGGGGACAGCGGTCGCGCTGCCGTACGGCAGCGCGTCGTTCGACCGGATCCTGTCGAGTCTCGTCTTTCATCATTTGACGCGCACCCAAAAGCGGCGCGCCTTGAGTGAGGTG
>JBBSAN010000745.1:0-3906 GCA_038252265.1 Chloroflexia bacterium | reverse complement strand
GCGCGGCTGGGGGCCGGGGCCGCTCTCCCGTGGGGTGGCGGCGCGGCACGCTGGGCTGATGCATTCTCCGGTAACACCTTTACGACCGTGTTGGCGTCGGGGCCGACCCTGGGGTCGGCCCCTACCGAGGAGTATGCATCAGCCATGGCGAGGCGCGTGGCGTTCTTCACAAATGCCCCAACCTATGCTATAGTACTGCAAGGCGCTAAGGCGCGGGCGCAGTCCTTGCGATGGGCCGCACGGCACAATCACCGCCGCCGAGGCCCGGATCGTCCACCCACTCCCCACCGAGGACCCCCATGTCTAACCGCAATCTCTACCTCCAACTCTGAGATGACCCCCAAACCGAACAGGGCCGCCTGCTGCTTCAGGCTCAATTAGCCGCGACGTACATTCAGGAACACGCCACCGCCTTCTTGCCCCAAGCGCCCACCCGCATCCTCGATCTCGGCACCGGCCCCGGCTATCTCGCGATGGAATTGCACAGCCTCTACCCCGAGGCCGAACTGATCGGCCTGGACAACAACACCACCATCATCGCCAGCGCCGCCGAGCGGCTTGGCCCAACCCTCCCGCCCCAGGTCAGCTTCGTCGTCGGCAACATCCAGGAAGCGTTGCCCCCCGGCCCCTTCGACCTCGCCTACGCCTCGTTCGTCTTTTTATATCTCACCGATATCCCCCGCGCCCTGGAGTTGATCTACAACGTGCTGACCCCCGGCGGCACCCTCTGGATCAAAGACCTGAACACCCGCTCCAGCGAATACACCAGCGACCCGGAATACCAATACCTGACCGACAACCTCTTCGCCAGCCTGCGGAAGGCGGGCTACCGCGTCGATACCACCACCGATCTGCCCCCCCTGCTCACCGCCTCCGGGTTCACCGACCTCCAAATGCACGCGGATGAAGCCATCCCCATCGGCGGCAACACGATCGAAGGCGAATCGTTCCTCATCAACATGGTCGCGGGCCTCCACGCCAGCCGCAAACTCATCACCCGGATGATGAGCATTCCCGAAGAAGATATCGAAGCAAGTCTCGACCGGCTCACCACGGCGGGCCAAACCCGCCCCGACCCGATCACCTACCACCGTCCCATCAATATTCTCGTCCGCCGCCCGACGGGTGGAGCGTGAAACGTGATGCGTGATGCGTGATGCGTGATGCGTGATGCGTAACCAGTGACCAGTGCTCACATAATCACTACCTGAACATACGCGATACCCTATAGATCACGCATCACGTTTCCCGTTCCCCGCAGGGATATGTGAGCAGAAGTGGGATACCTCTTGCAATTTGTCCCCACCCTGGCGTATAATACCGCCAAGGAGGGCTGCACACCGTGGCCGACAGCGAGGTCAAAAAGCAACCGATCCCCTATCAACCCCCACTGTTCACCCTGACCCCGCGCGGCGAGCTCATCCGCCCGGTGGGCGAGATCCCTGTGCTCTCCACCACGTCGAGCCTGGAGGTGGCGCGCTGGTGGTATCGCCGCCACCTGGAGCAAGAACACCGCCCGCTGAACACCATCGCCTCCTATATGTACGACCTGGCCCTCTTCCAGGACTACATCGGCCCGCAGCCGATCGAGCGGATCACCCGCCAGCACATCGGCACCTTCCTCGACCAGGCCTTGAACAAGTCCACCCGCAAGCGCCGCCTCACCTCCATCGGCGGGCTGTTCGACTATCTGATTAAAGACGAGCGCATCCTGACCAACGACCCCAGCGACGGCTTCTACCCCGACTTCATTCCGCTGAAGACGCCCGAAGTGCTCTTCCCCGGCGAACAAGATACCATCCTCCAGACCGCCCGCGACGAGAACCTGCGCAGCTACCTGATCGTCTGGCTCCTCGTGCGCCAGGGGCTGACCCGCGCCGAGCTGCTCAACCTGAAGGTGGACCACGTCGAATTGACCGAGCCCGAACGCCCCATCGTCTACATCTATTACGAGGACCCGCGCTGGCAACCCAAAGAGCGCAAGCTGGCCGCCGACGGCGCGTTCGGGGCCGCCTTCCGCCTCTTCCTGGCCGAGTACAAGCCGGAACGTCGCCTGTTTGAGATGATGCCCCAGTCGGTCAACAAGCTGGTGGACCGCGTGGCCGCCGCCGCCGGCATCCGCAAGCGGGTCACCCCCCAGTCGCTGCGCGACACCTACGCCGTCGAACAGGCCAAAGACCTGATCGGCCAGCCCCAGAGCGCCATCGAACGCCACCTGCTGCAAATCCTCGGCCTCGCCCCCGACAGCCGCAACCGGCGCAGTGTGGGCCGCTATATTAAGCTGGCCCAGCCCCCCATTGCCATGAGTGCCGAACGCTAAAAATTGGCTGTAACAGGCACTTGCTATTTGTGGCAGGATCGGGTATTATTAACGTATTGGACTTCACCACTGATTCACCCTCTTACGGCTTCCCCAATCTCGTCTCCTCAGACTGGTTTCCGGGTACAATGTTAAGGGCATCATGCGACTTCCAATCGAGCGACAAATATCTATTTAGTTCCCGTTGAGGAGAAAGAGATTCCATCCGTGGATAAAACATTAGTCTGCCGAGATTGCGGCAATAGCTTCACGTTCACCGAAGGCGAACAAGAGTTCTACAACAGCCGTGGCTATAGCGAGCCGCAGCGCTGCGCTGATTGCCGGGCCGCCAAGAAGGCCGCTCGCAACAGTGGCGGCGGTGGCTACAGCAGCAGCGGCTACGGTGATAGTGGCTACAGCAGCGGTGGCGGCGGCGGTGGCGGCTACAGCAGCGGCGGTGGTGGTGGCGGCGGCTATGGCCGCGATCGCGCCCCGCGCCAGATGACCCAGGTCACCTGCTCAAACTGTGGTCGCGAGACCGAAGTTCCCTTCGTGCCGACCGGCGATCGCCCGGTCTATTGCTCGGACTGCTTCAGCCAGATGGGCGGCGGCACTAGCCGCGGCGGCAGTGGCGGGCGCAGTGGTGGCGGCGGCGGCGGCTCGCGCCGGTACTAAGCCCCGCTTGGTTCCCCACCCCTGGTGAACCCGAACCTAAAGAGGTCCCGCACCCTGCGGGGCCTCTCTTTGTATCCCGGCGACGGTCAGAAATTAGAAATCAGCCTTTTCATTTCAATAGGATGAGCATGGCTGTTGCGAAGTCGAACGCTGTCATCCTGAGCGCAGCGAAGGATCTTGTCGGGGCCACCAAGTTGTCAGCGAAGAGTGGGATCTTCACCTCCGCACCGTTGACAGCCAACAAGATCCTTCGCTGCGCTCAGGATGACAGCCTGGGGCCAGCTAACCCCTGACCCCCGACCCCTGACCCCTGATCCCTCACCTCCGCCCCCCGCGACGTGCCCCCCACGCCGTCCTCGGCTATAATAGCCCTACCGGCCCCGCGCCGAGATTACACCCAGGCAGGTTGATGACCACACCCCTCCCCCCGCCGCCCAATCCCCAGGCCCTTGCCATCCGGTTTCGCGTGCGCTACGCCGAAACCGACGCGATGAGCATCGTCCACCACAGCCGCTATTTTCCCTGGTTCGAGATGGGCCGCACCGAGTATTTGCGCGTTCACGGCTTCACCTACCGCGAGATGGAGTCGCTGGGCGTGCAACTCGCCGTCATCGAAGCGCAGTGCCGCTACCGCTACCCCGCCCGCTACGACGACCCGATCCTGCTCTATAGCTGGCTGAGCGAGTTCAGCCGGGTGCGGATACAGTTCCAGTACCAGGCGTACCACGAAACCGAAGGCCGCCTGCTGGTCGAAGCAACGACCACCCACGCCTTCATCGACCCGGCGGGTCGCCCCCTGCGTATCACCCACCACCCCGACATCTGGGCACGCCTGCAAAACATCGCCATGCCGGTCCCCCCGCCTGCGACCCCCTAGCTACCCTGCTCAGGAACATGTGATCCTGGGCCTGCCCCTTTGTATTTGTGACTGT
>JBBSAN010000744.1:0-3908 GCA_038252265.1 Chloroflexia bacterium | reverse complement strand
GCCGGTCATCGGTTCTTTCATTTCGTTGCCTGTATCGAATAGTTTCACCGACGAAATTATAATAAACGTGAGAGGATTTGTCAATTTCAGCCAACACGGATGGCTAACACAGCTAACACGGATGGGGTCAACGCGGATGGCCTACACGGATGGCCCCGCACGGATGGGGTTCGTAGTGGCGCACGCCGGTGCGCCGTGGGTTATCCGTGTTGGCAGGCTCTCCCGCTGGCAGAGGAAGCGTGCGCAACCATCCGTGTAATCCGTGCCGTATCCGTGTAGCCCAATCCGTACCGCCCCACCACGCGCGAACCGGGCTTCCGCCCCCGGAAGCCCGGTTCGCGCGTGGTGGTCAGTATGTCTACGCCCGGCGGATGGGCCGCCCCCGACCCGTCCGCCGGGCGATAGAACCGAATGCTGTTCTTGCTCGTAGTGCGCAGAGAACTGCGCACTACGAGCAAGACGGCGCTACGCCTTCATGCCCGTGAGCGCGATGCCCTGCACGAAGTAGCGCTGGGCGATCAGGAATAGCAGGATGATCGGGATGATCATGATGGTCGAACCGGCCATCAGCAGCTCCGTCTGCACATGGAACATATCTTTGAAGTAGTTCAGCCCCAGCGACAGCGTGCGCTTCTCCGGGTCCGTCAGATAGATCAGCGGCCCCATGAAGTCGTTCCAGTGATACATGAAGCTGAAGATCGCGATGATCGCAATCGCCGGCTTCGAGAGCGGTACCAGGATGCGCGTGAAGATGTACATCGCCGACGCCCCGTCCACGCGTGCCGCGTCATCCAGGTCGCGCGGGATGGTCAGCATGAACTGGCGCATCAGGAAGATGTTGAACGCGCCGCCGCCGAACCAGTAGGGCACGATCAGCGGCAGGAAGGTATCCAGCCAGTGCAGGTTGCGATAGAGGATGTACGTCGGGATCATCATCACGACGCCGGGCAGCATCATGGTCGAGAGGATCAGCACGAACCAGACGTTGCGCCCCGGCCAGTCGAGCCGCGCGAAGGCGAATCCCGCCATCGCGCTGGTGATCACCGTGCCCAGCATCGCCCCCACCGTGATGGTCAGCGTGTTGAGCGTATATTGCCCGTAGGGGATCGCCGTCACCGCACGATAGAAGTTGTCCCATCGCACCGGGTCGGGGATCCACTGCGGCGGCAGGATGTAAATCTTCGACGGCGCCTTGAGCGCGCTCGATAGCAACCAGTAGAACGGCACCATCATCACGAGGCCGCCCAGCGTCAGCACGAGGTAGGCGACCAGCTTCTGCAGGGTGTCGCGCCGCTTCTGACTCGCCAGCCAGCCCGCGCGCGTGGTGGTCGCGGTCGTTTGCGGTTGTGTTTTGGGGACGGATATGCTCATCGGTTCGCCTCGCCGCCTTCATAGTAGACCCAATCGGAGGTCCTGAAAACCACTGCGGTCAGCAGGAGGATGAAGACCATCAGCACCCAGGCCAGCGCCGACGCGTACCCCATCCGCAGATATTGGAAGGCGTTCTTGAAGAGGTGCAGCACGTAGAAATAGGTCGCATAGGCCGGGCCGCCCTGCGTCATCACGTAGGCCGGGGTGAAGACCTGGAAGGTGTTGATCAGCCCGATGATCAGGTTGAAGAAGATCACCGGCGTCATCATCGGGATGGTGACGTGGCGGAACTTGGCCCACGTGTTGCCGCCGTCAATATCCACCGCCTCATACAGGTGCGCGGGGATGCCCTGCAACCCGCCCAGGTAAATCAACATGCCGCCGCCCACGGCCCACAGGTTCATCAGCAGGAAGGCCGGAATGGCCGTGTTGGGCACGACCAGCCAGCGCGGGCCGGGAATCCCCAGCTTGCCCAGCAGCAGGTTCAGCAGCCCGAAATCGGGGTTCAACACCCACTGCCACAGCACCGCGTTGGCGACCGCGGGCACGATGGCCGGCATATACCAGAGCGTCCGGTAAAGGCTCATCCCGCGGATCTTCTGGTTCATCAGGATGGCGATCAGAAAGCCGACCACCAGGTTCAGCGGCACGGCGATCACCGCATAAAAGAGCGTCACGCGCACCGATTTCCAAAAGAGGGAATCGTCCGTGAACGCCTCGATGTAGTTGCCGAGCCCGA
This sequence comes from Chloroflexia bacterium, assembly GCA_038252265.1. Taxonomy (GTDB): domain Bacteria; phylum Chloroflexota; class Chloroflexia; order QHBQ01; family JAICKM01; genus JBBSAN01. The sequence continues at coordinate 1,798 of JBBSAN010000744.1, read as the reverse complement.
TGAAGGTCGGCGGTTTTAAGATGTTGTATTGGGTCATGCTCAGCACCAGGCTGATGATGACCGGCCCGGCGGTGAAAATGAGGAAACCGAGGACGGCGGGCGCGGCGAACCCGTAACCCTCCAGCGTCTCCGAGCGCAGCCAGCGGCGTTTCCAGCGCTGGAACGTCGAAGGGGGCGTATAACCGCCCGTAGCCTGTGCCTGTGTCATAGATAGCCCTCCGGGGGATTACGAATTGCGAATTGAGGAATCGCAGCGAATGCCGTCCGATCCTCAATTCGCAATTCGTAGTTCCTGATTCGTTGACGTTACGGCAGCTTGCCGTTGGCGATCAGGTAGTCCGTCTTGTCATCCACCGACTGGACAGCTTCTTCGACGGTGATTTCATCCGCGTACGCGCGCCCCAACTCGGCGGGCACGAGGTCAATGTAGTAGTGCCACTGCTTCCAGAGCGGCGGCCCACCACCCAGTTCAGCCTCGTAGAGGAACGCCTCCATGTTATAGGGCGATTTCGTGCGCTTCATGAAGGCATCGTTGCGCGCCTTCGCCTTCACCGGATGGATCGCGCCGCCGCCGGCCTGCTTGTAGTTCTGGCCGTTGCCGATGGAGAGCCACTTGATCCATTCCCAGGCGTCTTCCTTCATCTCCGTGGTTGACATAATGGCCTGACCGGAGACACGGCCGTCGCCGATCTTCACCTTGCCGCGCGGCGGGGCCACAACGTCCCATTCGAAGTCGGCCTCCGGGGTAATGCCCGGCAGATCCCACGTGGCGACGATGGACATCGCGATCTTGCCCGCCGAGAAGCTGATCGGCTGGCTTTGCGTATAGGCCGGGCTGGGGGCTACCTTGTACTTGTTCATGATGTCATAGAGGTACTGGATCGCCGCGATGCCCTCCGGCGAAGCCATCGTGGACTTGGTGAAGTCCTCATTGAAGCACTTGCCGCCCCACTGATCCACAAACCACCAGAACAGATAGTTGTAGGGGTTGATGCCGTACTGGTTGATGCGCATCGGATCGAAATCGCTGTCTTCAGGGGTCTTGCCGTTGAAGTCTTTGGTGAACTTCATCGCCAGCGGCAGGAGGTCCGTCTCCCAGTTAAGTTCTTTCGTCGGGTCCAGCGGATCAACGCCGGTTTCCTCGAACAACTTCTTGTTATAGGCCAGCACGTGCGTGCCATAGTCGTAGGGCAACACGTACATCTCGCCGTTAATATCTGGCGACCGGCAGTTCTCGATGCAGACTTGCCACAGGTCGTCCTTCTTGAACTCGCCGTCGCTGGCGATCAGCTCTTCCAGGTTGAGGAAGACGTCATCCATCGCGTAGAGCCGGAAATACCACACATCGGTGAAGACGGTGTCGGGCGGGTTGCCCGCGGCCAATTGCTGCATCATCTTGATGCGATAGTAGTCCAAAGAGTCGCCGACGACCTCATCCATCTTGATCTGGGTCTCGTGGCTCTTGTTCCATTCCTCAAGGGCGCCGCGCTGGGCTTCGAAATCGTGGCGCGCCATGTGGTTGAGGACTTTCGCCGCCGCGGCGGGCGCGGCTGCGGCGGGGGCTTCGGCGGCCGGGGCTTCCGCCGTCGGCGCATCGGCAACCGGGGCTTGCGGCGCGGGGGCCGCGGCGGGGGCTGCGCAGGCCGCCACGGCCATCGCCGCGCCGCCCGCGCCCAGCGCCGTTAAGAAGGAACGGCGGGACAGGTGCTTGCCCTTCGTGGGCTGCTCATTCATTGAGATTCTCCTCTCCATTGGTGGGGTTTCGTTTTGCGGATGCGTTGACACGCTGCATCGGGTC
>JBBSAN010000743.1:0-3919 GCA_038252265.1 Chloroflexia bacterium | reverse complement strand
ATGCGTGATGTGTTTGATGAGATGTATACCCTGATTACTAACCACTAACCACCAACTACTCGCTGCTCGCTGCTCGCTGCTCGCCACCAGGAGAAACGTATGAACGGGCCGGTACAAGAAGACGAAATTTTAGGGAAAGCGTATGATTCCCGCCTGATGCGGCGATTGCTGGGCTACCTGCGCCCCTACAAGTGGCAGGTGGGTGCGGCGTTTTTGCTCATCTTTGCCACCGGGGCCACGGACCTGATCCCGCCCTACCTGACCAAGCTGGCGATTGACCAGCATTTTGTGCCCAAACAGGCCGATGGGCTGGGGCTGATTTTCGCCGCCTTTATCGGCTCGCTGGTGTTCAACTTTCTTTTCCGCTACGCGCAAACCTACCTGATGCAGGTCATCGGGCAGAAGGTGATGTATGACATGCGGGTGCAGATCTTCAGCCACCTGCAACACCAGTCGCTCAGCTACTTCGACCGCAACCCGGTGGGCCGCCTGATCAGCCGCCTGAGCAACGACGTGGACGCGCTGAACGAGTTCATCAGCACGGGCGTCGTCTCGGTGGCGGGCGATCTGGTGGCGCTGGGCGGGATCATCATCGTCATGCTCCTGCTCGACTGGCGGCTGGCCCTGGTCACGCTGGTCGTGCTGCCGGTGATCGCCTTCGTCAGCCAATTGTTCCAGCGCTGGATGCGCGACACCTATCGCCAGCAGCGCATCCGCATCGCCCGCGTGAACGGCTTCTTGCAAGAGAATATCAGCGGCATGTTGATCGTGCAGTTGTTCAACCGCGAGGCGCGCAAGTACCGCGAGTTTGACGAGTTGAACAGCAGCTACCGCGACGCGAATGTCCAGGCGGTGCGGCTGTTCGCGCTCTTCTTTCCGGTGATCAACTTCCTGGCGGCGCTCTCGACGGCGCTGCTCCTCTGGTACGGATCGGGCGGCGTGCTGGCCGGCGTGATCAGCCTGGGCGTGCTGGTCGCCTTCTTCCAGTATACCGACCGCACCTTCCAGCCCATCCGCGACCTGGCCGACAAGTACAACATCATGCAGGGGGCGATGGCCTCGGCGGAGCGGCTGTTCATGCTGCTCGATGAGCAGGCCACCGTGCAGGACCAGACCCACCCGCAAACGCTAACCAAAGTACGGGGTGACATCACCTTCGACCATGTCCACTTCGCCTACAACCCGGACGAGCCGGTGTTGCGCGATGTGAGCTTCACCATCCCGGCGGGCACCAGCGTCGCTATCGTCGGCGCGACCGGCGCGGGCAAGACAAGCATCATCAGCCTGCTCAACCGCTTCTACGACGTGCAAGGCGGCGCGATCAAGTTGGACGGGGTAGACGTGCGGACGGTGGCGCAGACGCAACTGCGGCGGCACATCGGCATGGTCTTGCAAGACCCGGTGCTCTTTTCCGGCACCATCGCCAGCAACATCCGCCTGCGCGAAGACACGATCAGTGACGCCGAAGTGGCGCGGGCGGCACAGTTCGTCAACGCGGCCCGCTTTATCGAGCGGCTGCCCGGCGGCTACGAGTACGAGGTCAAGGAGCGCGGCTCGAACCTGTCGGTAGGCCAGCGCCAACTGCTGGCCTTCGCCCGCGCCATCGCCTTTAACCCCGAAGTGCTATTGGTGATGGACGAAGCCACATCGAGCGTGGACACCGAAACCGAGGCGCTGATCCAGGATGCGCTGGAGAAGCTGATGGCGAACCGCACCAGCATCATCATCGCCCACCGCCTCTCCACGATCCGCCATGTGGACCGCATTATCGTGCTCCACAAGGGGCGGGTGATGGAGGAAGGCACCCACGACGAACTGATCGCGCGGGGCGACTACTATTATCGCCTCTACCAGTTGCAGTATCAGGAGCAGGAGGAGCAGGAGCAGCGCGTGCGCGACGCCCGCCAGCACTTGCAGACCGCCTAGTTCCTCTCCAACCCGCATCCCTGAACCCCGCGCTCCGTTCCTGGAGTGCGGGGATTTTTGGTACAGGGGGCCTCTTCATAGGATGAGCACCGCTAACTCGGCGGCTATCAATTAGGCCAGGCCACTCTACATCAACGCCGCCACATGCGAAAGCCGCCGAGGGAACAGGATGTTGAGCAGCACGGTGGCGGCAGGGTTGGCGTAGGCGTCGGCGTAGATGTAGTTCACCTCGGCAAGGGTGCGGTGGCCCAGCAGCACATGCAGGAAAGTCAGGTCGGGAAAGTGTGCGTCGCCGTCCTCCACCCGGTCGGGGGTGAACGTGCCGACCGCGGTTAGCCGCCCGCCGTCAAACATCAGGGTCACGTGCTGGCGGTAGAGGTTCAGCCGCAGGGTGCCGCTGTACCCGGCCATGACGCTCCCGGCCAGCCGGCGTTCCAGCACCGGCGCGATGTGCCGCAGGAACGTGGACAGGTCGGGCACACGGATATACCAGGCATACGGCGGGCGATATTGCTCCAGCAGATCGCCCAGCGCCTCATAGACCGGGTGGTGTGGCCCCAGGACCAGGACCAAACTGGTCAGCGGCTTCTCGCGGGTCTGGTTCAATGTGTCCATCTGCGCCTGAAACGTCTGCCCCAGGAACTCGGCTACCGCCCACAGCGAATGGCCGGGCAACACCGCCAGCTCGTAGAGAGTAAACGTCTTATTGCCCTCGCTGACCCGCGCCTCAACATAGCCCACCGGCCCGCCCGTTGCGTCCTCCACAATCCAGAACTTCAGGTAGCCATACGACATTTCGTGCGGCACGGTTAGCTCATAGCGCCACTCCAGCGGGTCGCGCACTCGCGAGATCATGCTGCTGGCACAGTGGATCGCGTACAGCGTTTCCAGCAGGGGAATGTCGTCGGGCGTGGCCGGGCGCAGGCGGTAAACCTCCGGGGCGTCGGGCTTGCGCGGCGGGACGCGGAACGAAAGCCAGCGGTGGCTGCCACCCCGCGCCAGGGTCATCTCGTAGCCATACTGGCGGTAGTACCAGGGAATGCCGGTGATCGCCTGGAGCAGTTGGCCCCGCGCCGCGCTGCGGGCGTGGATGGCGGCGAATTGCGCCCGCACCAGCCCCCGGCGGCGATAGGCCGGGTCGGTGCTGACGATTTCGGGGCGGCCCACCTTGAACGGGATATCCTCATAAGCCCAGGTCTGCGAAATCAGGCAGATACTGGAGACGACCTTGCCACCCGCGCGCTCGTCCACCACCACGGTGAAGTCGCCCGCGGCGGTCGTTGGGTGGTCACCGCGCATCAGGTCGCGGGTCCAATGGCGCAGTTCTTCTTCGGGTTCGGCGGGATTATCGCTCAGGTGGCGGACATGGTGTTCAGCGATTGCCGCGGTGTCGGCGGGCGTAGCCCAGCGCAGGGTCAGGCCGTCGCCCAGGTCGCGGGGCAAACCCGCAGTCACGCTGGGGGCAGGATTGGTCATCAGCTGGGTCTCCTTCTTTTGCCGGGGCGGGCATGTTGGCCTATTATAGGCCGCTCCCCCGCGACCGGTCAATCACCATCCATAACATAGTTTCAGAATTTTGTGAAAATATTGACAATTCAGTAAAACGATGCTATGATGAATACAGGACAATCGTTCCACCGGGGCAGCATGGCAGGCACCCTGTAACCCCGGTGGAACGACTGTCAGCGGTCTTGACTCTGATCACAGCTTATGATTGTGATGGAGGCTTCGCATGAACGATTATCAGGGTGGCGATTTATGGCATTGCTGGATGCTGGCCCATTTGAAGGGGGCGGCGCTGCTGTGGCTCCAGCAAGAGGCGGCATCCCCGGCAGCCCCGCTGAAGGAAGGGTAAGAAAAGGCCCCCCTCGGTGTGTGTCCAGTGGTTGCGGGATAGGTAATATGACTGTACTCCCAGCCCCAGGTTATTATTGCGGACTGTAGCGACCAATCGCTATGATAAAGCTACATCGGTTACGTACTCGCCCTCTAT
>JBBSAN010000742.1:0-3922 GCA_038252265.1 Chloroflexia bacterium | reverse complement strand
GGCTGGTCCACTTCTATCTCACCCCCTACCTGCACGACCTGGACCAGGACCCTGCCGCGTTCGCCTTCCGGCTGAAAGAGTTCGAGGAGCAGGTGACCGACTACGGCGGCATCGTCACGATTGCCCCCGAAGTGTGGGAGCACCTGGCTCACGTCGGCCACCGGCAGGAGCGCGAACGCGAACGGGCCGTGCTGGTAGCCGAGGTCAAAGACGGTGCGGTCTCGCTGGCGCACCTGTTGCAGGCCCCGCTCTATCCGTTCCAACTGCTGGGCGTGCTCTTCCTGGCCTTCACCGAACGGGCACTGCTGGCCGACGATATGGGCCTGGGCAAGACGGTGCAGGCGCTGGGCGCGGCCCATTTGCTGCGCGAGCAGCGCGGGGTCAAGCGGGTGCTGATCATCTGCCCGGCCTCGGTCAAGCGGCAGTGGGCGCGCGAGATCGCCCGCTTCTCCGGCCTCTCGGCCACGGTGATCGGCGGGACGAAGGCGAAACGGGCCAAACAATACGCCGAAGAATCGTTCTTCCTGATCATCAATTACGAACTGGTCTTACGCGACTACGAGACCATCGTCGCCCTGGCCCCCGACCTGATCATCCTCGATGAGGCCCAGAGGATCAAGAACTGGCAGGCCCAGACCACCCGGCGGATCAAAGAACTCCCCGCCCCCTATGCCTTCGTCCTCACCGGCACGCCGCTGGAAAACCGGCTGGAAGAGTTGTACAGCGTCGTCCAGTTCCTCGACCCGGCCCTGCTCGGCCCCGCCTGGCAATTCATCGCCGACCATGTAGTGCAGGATGAGTGGGGCGCGGTGACCGGCTACAAAGATCTGGAAGGGGTGCGCCACGCCATCGCCCCGATCTTTTTGCGCCGCCGCAAGGCCGACGTGCTCCGGGATCTCCCGCCCCGCATAGACAACTACTACTGGATAGACCTGACCGCCGATCAGGCGCGGCTCTATCGCCAGATGGAAAAGGAGTTGCTGGAACTGCTGAGCCAGCGCGACTGGACGTATGAGGATCGCAAACTGGTGCTGGCGAAAGTGACTTATCTGCGCGAACTGGCCGACGCGGCGCAACTGGTCAGCCCCGATGTGGTCGCGTCGAGCAAGCTGAACGAACTGATCAATCTGGTGCCCGATCTGCTGGCCGAGGGGCACAAGCTGCTGATCTTCAGCCAATGGGAGCGGATGACCCACCTGGCCGCTGATGCGTTGCTCCTGCGCGGCATCCCCAGCGTGCGCCTGCACGGCGGGGTCGGGCAGCAGGCGCGGGCCGAGTTGGTGCGCCGCTTCATGGAGGAGCCGGACACCCGCGTCTTCCTCTCGACCGACGCAGGTGGCGTGGGCCTGAACTTGCAGGCAGCCAGCTATGTGATCAACCTCGACCTGCCCTGGAATCCCGCCCGGCTGGAGCAGCGCATCGCCCGCGCCCACCGCATGGGCCAGGCGCAAACCGTCAACGTGATCAACCTCGTCGCCAGCGACACCATCGAAAATCGCGTCCTCGATGTGCTCTACGCCAAGCAAGCTCTCTTCACCGAACTATTCGACACGGACATCGACACGATCAATCTGGACGCGGCGGGCCGGGTGGAAGACTTCCGCGCCCTGGTGGCGCAACTGCTGGCCCATTAGACGATTGGGGACTGTAGATTGCGGGTTAGAGACGGCACCCGGCCTGCGCTGCGCCTACCCTCCCGACGCGGGGCCGATCATTGACCGGGCGCTGGCCTTTGTACTGGCCGAATAAGGGCCGCCGGAGGGGGGTTGGCACGGTTGTTGCCTATATAGCTTGTGAAATTGGGGAGCGGCCTTACATCACACGTACCCAATTACCAGACAACAACCCCAGCCGGAACCAGCCGGTGTGAAGGAGTATCACTACAATGACGAAGCGAACAACCAACCCGCAGACCAACGGCACCAGCGCCGCAAAAAGCGAAAACCAACCCATCTTGCGCCAGCGCGGCCCCGAAACCCAGCGTTACGGCACCGTGCGGAACCTGCCCATCGCCCTGGACGCCAAAGCGCGGCTGGAGAGTTGTGAAATGCTCAATCAGCTCCTGGCCGACACGATCACTCTCTATTCGATGTACAAGAAGCACCACTGGCAGGTCAGCGGCCACACCTTCTATCAACTGCACCTGCTGTTCGACAAGCACGCCGATGAGCAGTTGGCACTGGTGGACGCCATTGCCGAACGCATCCAGCTCCTGGGCGGCATTTCGACCGGGATGCCTGCCGATGTCGCCAAGCTGAGCCGCATCGAGAACCCGCTCGCCAGGGCTGAAGAAGTGCCGGTGCAGATCTCGCGGCTGCTGGAAGCGCACGAACTGATCTGCGGCGAAGTGCGCGAGGCTATCGAGCAGACCGAAGAGAGCAAGGATTGGGGGACCAACGACCTGCTGATGAGCGACGTGCTGCGCACGAACGAGCTACAGGTCTGGTTCATCGCCTCGCACCTGGTAGACGAGCCGGTCGTCCGCGCCAGTAATGGGCAGTAACGAGGGATGAGCAATGAGCGATGAGCAATGAGTGAGTCATCGTTCTAGCCCGCACCGTTCTTGCCAACATGAAAAGAGCCTGCTCGTTCCGAGCAAGCTCTTTTCATATCCCAACTAACCCCCAATCCCATCCCCCATCCCCCATCCCCTACCGGTGCAGACCCAGCAGACCCAGGCGCAGCACGTCCAGCACCGCGGGCTTGCCGTTGACCAGCATCGTCGTATCGGCGGGGCCACCGCTGCCGGGGAACGGGTCCCACTCCCAGGCATAGAACCCGGCGAACCAGGGCACTTCGCCCCAGACGGCGACGAGTGCCTGGTAGGCGGCGGCCTGGGTGGGGGCGTCGGGCTGCGGCGTGGGGGTGGGACCGGGCCGGGGCGTCGGCGCGTCCCACCCTGCCGGGCCACGCGGGGTGGCCGTGTAGCCCACCTCGGTGAACAGCACCGGGCGGTTCCAACGCGCCTGGACAGCGGTGATTGCGTCTTTCCAGTGATAGGTGTCGCCCCAGGGGTCGGTATATTGGAGCCACCCGGCCTGGAGGTCGGTGGTGGTTGGGGCGACCGCGCTACTCAACGGGAAGTAGGCATCAATGCCGATATAATCCACCCGATCCCACCAGGCGATCTGCTGGTACTCGGCATCGGCGGGGCGTTTGCCCCAGTTCGCCGCGTAGGTCAGCGGGCCGGGGTAGACCGCCCGTATTCCGGCGACCACGGCCAGCCAGTCGGCAGTGTGGGCCGGGCCACTCAGGGTGGTCAGTTCGGTGCCGACGGAGAACAGATCGACCCCGGTATCCGCCGCCACCCTGGCCCAGCCGGTGATGAATTGCCGGTAGCTGGCGAACCAGCGGGCCGGGTCGGTGGGGCGGAAGGTGCCGCGCCAGGCATCGTCGGTGCTGTCCACATGCGGCTTGAGCAGCACCCGCAGCCCGGCGGCGTGCGCGGCGAGGATCGCGTGGCGGACAGACGCTTCGCTGGCAGTGCGGCCTGTTGGGTCAGGGCCGATCTGATTCGCCCGGATCCCGGCCTGATAGCCCGTCGGCACAATCGCGACCCAGTTCGCCCCCAGCCCGGCGATCTCCCCCCAGGCGGCGTCACAGGCCGCCGTGCTGTACCCTGCGGTGCTCCACACCGGCACCGTAATCCCCGCCTGGAACGCATGGAGATCGGGGCGTACTGCCTGCGGGGTCAGCGTAGGGAGGGTCAGAGCCAGAGTCGCCGTTGCTGCCAGGGTCGGGCTGGACGGTACATCCGTGGGCAGCGGGGACGGAGCCAGGGTCGGGGTGGCTTCCGCCAGGGTCGGCAGACCGGGAGGTAAGGCGATAGGAGTGGGCGTGGTCGGGCCTGCGGCGGAGTCACAAGCGGCCACGAGGACCAGGAGCAAACCGAGCAGGCCGTAAAGAAGGCGGCGCATGGGCG
>JBBSAN010000741.1:0-3932 GCA_038252265.1 Chloroflexia bacterium | reverse complement strand
GGACCGCGCAGGCCACCGCCTGCTCGCCGCTGGCAGGATCGCCCGGCCTGTCCCGGTCCGGCGCGCCCCCGGCGAGTCGGGCCTTGAGTGCCTGCAGGCGCTCGCGCACCTGGAACAGGTCGAGTTCCACCGCCGCCTCTGGATGGACCTCTTCAGCGAACCGTTGTTGCCGTAGTGTATGTGTCATTGCTAACCTCCGAATCAGCGCGTCCGGCGCGCAAGCAGGCTATAAATATACGCCGGGCGGGGCGCGGTCAGCCCGCAGCCCGCCCGGCTTGTTCTTCTATAAGGGTATTATAGAGGGGAACCCTAAAGATAGTGTCTGGGGAGTGTTAAGCTTGGGTTAAGATTCGTACGGCGAACGTAGTGCCAACCAATAGATAGGAGTTGGTGATCGCTCGAACGGGCTTTCGCTGGCGGCATAGTAGAAATAGGTGAGGATTGGATGGGAGTACAGCGGGGATGCTGACCGGATACCCCATACGCATCAAGCTTAAATTGGACGGGTTTTGTCTGCCCGCCCCGACAAACGGCGCTCCTTGTGGCATGATGGGGTTACGCAACCTTCATCCCCCACAAGGAGCTACACCATGTCCACTATACCCGATGTGACCACCGCCATGCAGCACAGCCTGACCACCTATGCCAACCAGATCGCCACCACCAACGGCTTTGTCCGCCGTCGGGATAAGCCCCTCACCGGCGCCGCCTTTGTCCAAACCCTCGTCCTGACCCTACTCGCCCAGCTCCACGCCTCGCTGGCCGACTACTGCCATACCGCTGCCGCCCGCGGTGTGCCGATCAGCGAACAAGGCTTCCGTCAAAACTTCACCGTCCAGGCTGCCGGTTTGCTCCGCGCGGTCTTCCAACACCTGGCCTCCCGCATCATCCAGGCCGCCAGCCCCGCTGCCGCCGACTTGTTGACCCGCTTCAGCGCTGTCCTCGTCCTGGACTCCTCGAGCATCGGCCTGCCCCCCAATTAGCTGACCTCTGGCCGGGGTGCGGCAATGGCTCGCGGACCACTCCGGCCAGTTCGGCCACACTCAAGCTCGCCCTCGGCCTGGAGTTGCGCGCCGGGAGCTTGGTCGGGCTGGAACTCCCGCCCGGCAGTGTCCACGACCGCGCCACCGCCGTGGCCGCCCACCCTGTTCCCCCGCAGGGCGTCCGCTCGGTCGACCTCGGCTTCTTCAAACTGGCCCGCTTCCGCGAAATTGCGGCGGCGGACGGGTTTTGGTTCTCGCGCTTACTGACCGGCACGACGAGCAGCCCGGCACCGGCGCAGCATTGGCAGATCGACGACTTTCTGCACCAGCAGACCACGACCCGCGTGGACCAATGGGTCACCGTGGGCCGCACCGAGCGGGTACGCGCCCGGGTGCTGGCCGTGCGGGTCACCCAAGAAGTGGCCGACCAACGCCGGGCGCGCTTGCACGCGGCGGCCAAGCGCAAAGGGCAAGCGGTCAGTGCGCGGCGCTTAGCCAGTGCGGATTGGAATGTCTACGTGACCAACATCCCGGCGGAGCTGTTGAGTGTCGAGGAAGCGGTGGTCTTGGCCAGCGTACGCTGGCAGATCGAGTTGCTGTTTCACCGCTGGAAAAGCCAAGGGCGGATTGACGAATGGACGGCGAGCACGAACAAATGGCGGATGATGCGCGAGGTCTATGTCAAGCTGATCGGGATGGTGCTGACCCACTGGCTGGTGGTGGTGAGTTGCTGGGGGCTGGGGGACCGCAGCCTGCCGCAAGCGACGGCCGTGGTGCGCCACTATGCCATGACGTTGGTCAGTAGTTGGGACGAGGCAACGCACCTCGTCAAGGCGGTGGAGGTGATGGCGCGGGTGATCCAGGCCACCTGCCACCTGCTGCCCCGCCAAAAGGCCCCGCTCACGTATCAATTACTGCGGACCCCGGCCTTGCTCGCCAACCGGGGGATTTTAGCTTGATGCGTATGGGGATGCCGACCGGATACCCCTATCGGATATGGACCCTGATGGAGGTTACTGCACCATGCACTGCGCGCCACGCACCCAGCCGAGGCGGGGGACCGACTGGGCAAGCCGCACGAGGGCTTAGTTCCCCGCTTTGGCGACAACCCGGTAGCCGGGGCGCGCGGTCCATCGGGTGGCCGAAACTGTTTACCTCTTGGGGAAGTCGTGTGCAAGGTCGGCGTTACAAATTACCCACTGCCGCCTCTTGCTTTTTGGAACCGGTTCCATTATACTTAAGTGGGAGCCGATCCGGAACGAGGAAGATGAGCGGGGGCACAAGACGAGATTGTGGCTTGATCGCGATCTCGGCGCGACCAGCGGCGGGCGCGCTGGTGCACCGGCACAAAGACTCCCGCAGGGTAAAGTGGTACGGTGACTGGGAAGGCCTGTACCGTGGTCGGCAAGTGAGAGAGGAGGGCACCCTGATGATACAACTGAATCCAACCATTATGGATCTGGTGGCCGCGCCGCCGAGGTCGAGCTTATTTGAGCGCCTCACGGTCGATCTCCGGCCTACGGCCAGGATCCTGGCCCAACAGATCGTCCGCTCGCCGACCGGGTTCGCGGTCCTGGCCTTCTTGCACCGTTACCCCCGCCAAGCGCTCACGGCCAGCGACATCGCCGCGCTGATCGCCCGGCCCTCGGTCGATGTCACGGTCATGTTGACTAACTGGATGGTCGCTGGATTGGTCGAAGGGGTGACGGCAGGCGACCTCCACTTCTACCGGCTTGCGCGCGATCCTGACCGCCTGGGCGACCTGGAAGAGGTCTTTGCCTGGCAGGAATTCTGGATGACCCAGGCCCTGAGCATCGCGCAGGTCGTTGGCGTGCCGCTCACGGTCGGGCCGGCGGCGGGGGTGTACCCGTCCGGGCCGGGTGAGGCCGTGAGCGCGACTGCGGCGGACTAAGAGCATCAGCTACAAGTTAAGGTTTTCAGAGGCTTGTCAAGAGGCTGAGGAATGAATTTCAGCACCAATTTCGGGGCAGTCGAAGCTGCTCAGGAGCTGAAGCACCCGCCAGCTGCGGGGTGCCCGACCGCCGCGGCCCCCAAAAGCCCCCGATCCGGGTGGCGCGCGGCCCATTGACCGACGGGATCCACACCGCACAAGCCCTCTTGACAAACGGCGGAAAACCTTAACTTGTAGCTGATGCCCTTATACCAAACCGTCGTTGTAATATTAGGGAGCCGCGCACTCGGGGAAGAAGGTCTTGCTGATGATTTTGGCGGTTTGTCCTCGGGTGACATTGGCCTGCGGGCGGTAGTATACGCCGGGGCACGGCTCGCCATTCCCGCCGCACGGGTAGCCCGCGATGACTCCGTGGGCCACGATCCGCTCGATATAGAGCCAGAACGCCGAGCCTATGGGGACATCGTTGAACGTCTGCCGGTCGGAGGGGATGGCGTCGTCATAGCCCGCCGTAATGGCGTCTATTTTGGCAAGTTGTGCGCGGGTGAGTGGGTCTTGCGGGCGGAAGTACACGCCAGGGCACGGTTCGCCCGACGCGCCGCACGGGTAGCCCGCGATGACACCATGGGCGGCCAACCGCTCGATAAAAAGCCAAAACGTGGAGCCGGGCAGGACATCGTTGAATGTCTGCCGGTCGGTGGGGATGGTGTCGTTGTAGCCCGCCGCGTTCGCCATCATCTTGGCCGCCTGCTCACGGGTGACGGTGTTCTGGGGGCGGAACGTGTGGTCGGGATAGCCGTTGATGATGCCCCGGCAGGCCAGGCACTGGATGTATGGATAGAAGGTGGAGCCGGGGGGCACATCGGAAAAGCTGATGCTACAGACGGTGGCGGTGGGGGAAACGGAAGCCGGGGGCGTCGTCGTGGCGCTGGGGGCGGCAGGCGGTGTGCTGGTGCCGGTCGGAGTAGCGCTAAGAATGGGAGTAGATAGCACTGTCGCGGTCTGCATAGCCGTCGGGGTGGCGGTAACGCTGGCTG
>JBBSAN010000740.1:0-3937 GCA_038252265.1 Chloroflexia bacterium | reverse complement strand
TTACGGGGGAGGGTTACGGGGGGGCCTTATGGGGGAGGGTTACGGGGGGACCTTACGGGGGAGGGTTACGGGGGAACCTTGCGAGGGCCTCCAGACCCCCGTAACCCTCCCCCAAAAATCGCGCGATCCCTGCCTAATTTCCTGCCCCGGCTGGTGAATTCGCCCCCGTTTGCGCGGTGAGCAGCTTCCGGGGAATGCAGGCGTTGCGAAAAGGCGAAAGGTCGCGTGGGGACCGCTCCAGCGGCGGTCGTGGGAAGGCGCAATCGCCCGCCCAAGCGCTGAGCTACTGAGGCGAACGCAGGGGATCGGCGGCGGTGGGAGCATCCGGTGGATCGGCGAATACCGGGCTGCTGGGAACATCAGGTCCGCCAGAGTCGGGTACGTCGGTATCCATTATGCCGCGCCGCGAGCGCGGGGCGCGCACGAAACCGCAAGGGGGCCACGCGGCGTTGGCGGGCCTGACACAGACAGAAAGGGGGCATCGAATGCTACAGCAGAGGCGGACACGCCGCGAGGTTTTGGGGGGATTGTGCGCGCTGGTGCTGGGCGGGCTGGGTGGCTGGCGGGTGGCCGGGGCGGCCAGCGCGGCCTGCCCGGCAGGATCGCTGGGAGGCCCCTCCCCAACGCCCAGCCCGCTCGGGCATCAACATGGTTCGTCCGCCGGGGGGCCCCCCAACGGGCCGGTTGATCCGACCGTGAATGGCTTTGATCCGACCCGCCTGTTGACCGCGTGGGATGAGGGTCGGGTGAGTTGGCTGCCGACGGGCCAACGGATACGGGAGTATCACCTGGTCGCCCAGGATCGGGTGATCACCGTGGCCCCCGGGTGGACCTTCGCCGCCTGGACCTACAACGGGCAGGTGCCAGGTCCGACCCTCCGCTGCACCGCCGGCGATCGGGTGCGGGTGACGTTCCACAATCAGGGGAGCCTGCCCCACTCGATTCACTTCCATGGGCAGCACCCCCCCGATCAAGATGGGCTGACCGCGATCCAACCCGGTGAACAGACGGTCTACGAGTTTACGGCGCGGCCCGCTGGCCTGCATCTCTATCACTGCCATGTCGCGCCGCTGGCGGAACATGTGCAGCGGGGCCTGTATGGCGTGCTCATTGTGGATCCCACGCCGCCCCGCCCGCCCGCGCGGGAGGTGGTCATGATGTTGAACGCGTTCGACCTCAATGGAGATGGCGAGAATGAAGTCTATGCCGTGAATACCGTGGCCTTTCACTTTTGGCATCACCCCATCCAGGTCCAGGTCGGCGAGCTGATCCGGGTCTACGTGGTAAATATCACCGAGTTCGATCCCATCAACTCGTTTCACCTGCATGCGGGGATGTTCCAGGTCTACCGCACCGGCACCAGCCGGATCCCCCACGAATTCACCGATAACGTGGTGATGGGGCAGGGCGAGCGCCACATCCTGGAGTTTACGTTGGATGACCCCGGGCGGTATTTGTTCCATGCTCACCAGGCCGAGTTCACGGATCGCGGTTGGGTGGGATGGTTTGAGGCGGCCCCGGCGCAGTAGAGTGCCGGGGCATGATCCATGGCGGTCTCCTGTCCCAGCCGCCGTATGAACGAGGAGTCGAAGCAATGCGGAATCATCCCTTTATTACTCGGCGCCCGGGGCGCGTGGGCCTCCTATTGGCGCTGCTGAGTTTGCTCGCTGGAAGCCTGGGCTGGATCGGGTCCCCCCGCGACCCGGTGAGCCCCGAGCCGACTTCGGGGCAACTGGTGTTTGAAACCAACGTAGGGCAGGCCGCCCGCCCGGTGCAGTATGTGGCCCGGGTGCCGGGCGGCAGCTTTTTCTTTCTGGCCGACCGCGTGATCTTCCTGCCTGCCACCGCGCCAGCGGCTCAGGGATCAGGGCGCCGGGGGGTCGCCGCGCCCGCAGCACCGGCGGCGCTCCAGCTCCAGTTTTTGGGGGCGGATGCCGCCGGGACGGTGGCTGCCGCCGCGCCACAGGCCAGTCGCATCAATTACTTCCGTGGGGCCGATCCCGCGCAATGGCGAGTTGGCGTGCCGACCTATGGGCTGCTAACCTACCCGGCCCTCTATCCCGGCATCCGCCTCCAATACGATGGATCCCACGGTGCGGGGCAGCTTAAGAGTGTGTATACAGTCGCGGCGGGGGCGGATGCCGGGCAGATTCGCTGGCGGTATAGTGGAGCCACGGTCCAACTGGATCCGTCCGGCAACCTCCAGATCCGCGTCGGCGATCGCCAATTGATCGAGCAAGCCCCGGTGGCCTGGCAAGAGGGCACGACGGGTCGGCAACCGGTGCCGGTCACCTACGCGGTGGCCGGTGATGGCAGCGTGCAGTTCGTGGTCGGGCACTATGACCCGGCACAGCCGCTGATCATCGACCCGAGCCTGCTCTACAGCACCTACCTGGGCGGCAGTGGGGACGACATTGGCTACGGGATCGCCGTGGACAGCACCGGCAATGCCTACGTGAGTGGCTACACCAATTCGCCCAACTTCCCCGTGGTCAACCCTTACCAGCCCAGCAATGCGGGCGACGATGATGCCTTCGTGACGAAGTTCAATGCGACCGGCGGGCTCGTCTGGTCGACCTATCTGGGGGGGAGCGGGGAGGATGCCGCGCAACGCCTCAAGGTCGATGCGGGCGGGAACGTCTATGTCGTCGGCTACACCGCGTCGCCCAACTTCCCCATCAGTGGGGGGGCGTATCAGCCCACCTATGGCGGGGGCGCCGATGATGTCTTTGTGATCAAGTTGGCCCCCAATGGCCAGAGCCTGCTCTATAGCACCTACCTGGGGGGCAGTGGGACGGACCTGGCGCATGGGATCGTCCTGGACAGCCAGGGTCGCGCGGTGGTGGCGGGCGAAACCGACTCGTCCAACTTCCCGACCGTAGCGGGCTACCAGATGACCTACCAGGGCGGTCCGCGTGACGCCTTCATCACCAAGTTTAACACGGCGGCGTCCAGTCTGATCTGGTCCACCTATCTGGGGGGAAACGGAGAGGATCACGCCAACGGCATTGCCATTGACAACCAGGACGCGATCTACTTGGCCGGGCAGACCAGCTCACTCAACTATCCGGTGGTCAGTGCCGTCCAGCCCACCCATGGTGGGAGCACTTATGATGGGGTGGTGACCAAGCTCAAGCCGGATGGGACCGGCTTGGGGTACTCCACCTACCTGGGTGGCAGCGGCGGCGAGAATCTGTATAGCATTGCGGTGGATGGGGCCAATAGCGCCATCGTCACGGGCTACACCGACTCGGGGAACTACCCGTTACACAACCCACAGCAGCCCAGCTACGGCGGAGGGGTGTTCGACGCCGTCGTCACGAAATTCTCCAACAACGGCACGACCTTGCTCTGGTCGACCTACCTCGGCGGGGCGGGCTACGAGTCGTCGGCCGATGTGACGGTGGATAGCCTGAACAGCGTGTTTGTCGGCGGCGTGACGGATTCGCCCAATTTCCCCCAGGTGGCCCCGATTCAACCCTACCCGGGAGCCGGCTTCAATGGTTTCTTGCTCCGTTACAGTGCGGACGGGCAGCAGATCCTGGCCTCCACCTATATTGGCGGGGGCGGGGGTGCGGAGACAGTCCGCGGAGTGGCGGTTGACGCGGCGGCCAACGCCTATTTGACGGGCGATACGGGATCGACCGACTTCCCGGTGCGCAACGCCTCCCAGCCGACCTATGGCGGCGGCGGTGCCGATGCATTCGTGCTGAAGATCTCGCCCTTATCGCCGACGCCGACGCCGACGAACACGCCGACCAATACGCCGACGAACACGCCGACGCGTACCCCGACGCCGACGAACACGCCGACGAACACGCCGACGAACACGCCGACGAACACGCCGACGAACACGCCGACGCGTACCCCGACGCCGACGAACACGCCGACGAATACGCCGACCAATTCGCCGACCAATACCCCCAGCAACACGCCG
>JBBSAN010000739.1:0-3946 GCA_038252265.1 Chloroflexia bacterium | reverse complement strand
TCGTCACGAAACAACAAGCCTATGATCCTCTCTATGGTAGGAAGCCCGCCCCAGTGGAGGGTGCGCGGGCGGCGTAGCCGCCAAAGCAGCCCCGCTGGGGGCTTGACAACCGAATACCGTATCTTATGATGCGGCTCCCACGATTCCGCACCGTTGGGAAAACTACGACGCGGTGTACTGGGCGGGATCAGCCCGTGCCTGGGCGACCGGTTCGGGGATTTATTGTGATATCACCGGTTGTCAAGGATACTTGCTGCAAAGGCTCTGCACGCCTGCCGGGTGTGGGGGGGTCTCAGGTCCGGCTAGCGGAATTCCCGCCGGCGGCACATACGCCCACGCCGGAGACGACTTGTGGTGGATCGGAGCAGACACCGAGACCACCTCCGTGACCCAATACTTGACCGGCACCACCTGGATAGAAGTGCCCGCGCCCAATATTGGCCGGTTGCGGTCGCTGAGTGGGGTCGGGCCGAATGATGCCTGGGCGGTGAGTGCGACCGGGTCGCTGCACTACGACGGCACCGGCTGGACGATCATTCCGTTGGACAGCGGGGCGGATACCGTCATGGCCGACGGGCCGACCAGTGCGTGGGCCGTGGGCAGTGGCCTGATCTGGCACACGGTGCTGGGCACGGTCTGCCCTACGGCCACGCCCACTGTCACCCCCACGGCCACGCCGACCCCCACCGAAACGCCGACCCCGCATCCCGGCCAGTTTCAGGATGTGCCGCCGAGCAACACGTTCTATACCTACGTCGAGTGTATGGGCACGCGGGGCATCATCAGCGGCTATCCCTGCAGCGGGCCGGGCGAGCCGTGCGTCCCCGACACCAAACCCTACTTCCGCCCGAACAACAATCTGACGCGGGGGCAGGTGTCCAAAATCGTGGTCAGCGCGGCGGGCTGGGCCGACCCGGTGCCGAGTACGCAGCAGACCTTCGAGGACGTGGCCCCCGGCAGCACCTTCTGGCTCTGGATCGAAAGGCTGGCCGAGCGGGGGATCATCGGCGGCTATCCCTGCGGCGGGCCGAACGAGTCGTGCCAGCCTCCGATGAATCGACCCTATTTCCGCCAGAACAACAACCTGACCCGCGCCCAGCTCGCCAAGATTGACTCCGGGGCGGCGGGTTACACCGAGACGCCGATCGGCCAGACGTTCGAAGACGTGCCGCCGGGCAGTACCTTCTATACGTGGGTTGAGCAGGTGGCCGGGCGGGGCATTGTCGGCGGCTATCCCTGCGGTGGGGCCGGGGAGCCGTGCCAGCCGCCGGGCAACCGGCCCTACTACCGCCCCAACAACAACGTCACGCGGGGGCAGGCGGCCAAGATCGTGACCAACACCTTCTTCCCTGGCTGCGGGAGCGGGACGCCCAGTCCCACGCCAACCAGCACCGTGGAGTGGACGCCGACCGCAACGCCGACCGGCACCCCCGCCGTGCCGCCACCCACGCTGACCGGGACACCCACGGGCCTGGTCGCCACCCCGACCGGGACGCCGACGAGCCTTGCGGCCACGGCCACGGCGACCCCTTAGCAGTTATACCCGCCGCTGCCACGCAACGCGGGGCCGGGAGGATCATCCCTCCCGGCCCCGCGTCCGTCGTATTGGGCCGGGTCAGGCTGGATCCGGTTCTTCTAGCGCTGTGGTGATCGCCGCGTCAGTGAGCCGGGTATAGCCTGCGTTCCAGGCTGTGTCGAAGGCGGCGGCGTCTAGCTGTGCCCGCACAGCCTGCTGCACCTGGGTGGATCGGTGTTCCTGCTGGGATGACCCGGTGGATGGGTCGTGGCCCCCGGCCTGGGCTGCCGCCCCCAGCAGGGTGGCGGCCCGTTGGGCTTGCCCTTGCGCCTGGGCGACCCCGGCCAGGCCGAGCAGGCCGTCGGCGCGCCCGCGTTTACTGCCCAGGTCGTGGGCCAGGGCCAGGCTCTCGCGGAAGTGGGCCGCCGCCAGCGGGACCGCGCCCTGATCCAGGGCGACCCAGCCCAACCGCAGGAGCACCTGGGCCAACCCCGGCTTGTGCCCCAGGCGGCGCTGCAACCGGAGGCTTTCGGCCAGGATGGCGGTGGCCCCGGCCAGGTCGCCCTCGGCGTGCGCCACCTGGCCCAGATGCAGGAGGGTCGTCGCCAGGCCCTCCTGATCGTCCAGTTCGCGGCACAGGCGCAGGCTCTCGGCATAGGTGGTGCGGGCGGCGATGAGATCGCCCCCCGCCCAGGCCACGTCGCCCAGGTTTTTCAGCGCATAGGCGACGCCCGCCGTAAAGCCCAGATCACGATACAGGGCCAGGCTTTCGTCCCCCAGGCGCGCCGCCTCGGCCAGGTCGTCGCGCTCGTAGGCCACCTCGCCCAGGGCCATCACCGCGTTGGCGATAAAGGCCTGGTCGCCCACCTGGCGGAAGACTCCCAGGCTCTCCTCCAGCAGCCCGGTTGCCGTCGCGAACTCTTCCGCGTTCGCCAGCACTTCGCCCAGGCAAAAGAGGGCGCGAGCCAGGTCCCATGGGTCACCGCCGCCGCGCAGCAGGGCGACGCTCTCTTCCAGTACCGGGCGCGCCGCCGGATCGCCCAGGCTCCCCAGCACCAGCCCCAGCAGCGTTTGGGCGTTCGCCAGTTGTTGGGTCTCGCCTTGCGCCCGCCAGATCGCCACGCTCGCTTCCAGCGGCGAGCGGGCTGCCGCCAGGTCGCCCTGGACATGGGCCAGCCGTCCCGCGCCGAAGAGTGCCCGTGCCCGCGCCGTGTCCGGCGCGGCGGCCCCTGGGTGGGCCAGCGCCCGCGCCACCCACTCGCGCCCTTCGCCCAGGTAGCCGCGCAAGACCCAGAAGCGGGACAATGCCCCGGCCAGGCGCAGGCCGACCAACCCGCCCTCCGGCGTTTCCTGGCTCCAGCGCAATGCTGCCCGCAGGTTGTCGTGTTCGGCTTCCAGCCGGTCCAACCAGGCTCCCTGCTGCGGGCCGGTCAGTTGCGGCTCGGCCTGCTCGGCCAGCTGCTGGTAATAGCGGGCGTGCCGTTCGCGCAAATCCGCCCCTTCGCCACTCTCGCCCAGGCGCTCCCCGGCATAGGTGCGGATGGTTTCCAGCAGGGTGTAGCGTGCCTCGGAGCCACCGGTTTCGACCTTCACCAGCGATTTGGCGACCAGCCGGGCCAGCGGCGGGAACACGCCCCCGCCGGGCGGCAGATCTGGCCCGCACACCGCTTCGGCGTCCTCCAGGGTCCACCCCCCGGCGAAGACCGCCAGCCGGGCGAACAGGGCGCGTTCGGGCGGGGTGAGCAGGTCATAGCTCCAGGCCAGCGTGGCGCGCAAGGTTTGCTGCCGGGGCAGGGCCAGCCGGTTGCCGTCGGTCAACAGCCGGAAGCGGTCATCCAGCCGGGCGGCGATCTGGCCGACCGTCAGCACCTGGAGGCAGGCGGCGGCCAGTTCCAGGGCCAGGGGCACCCCATCCAGCCGCGTGCAGATCTGGGTCACGGCGGATGCATTGGCCTCGGTCAACTCGAAGCCAGATTGGCTCAGCCGCGCCCGCTCCACGAACAGGCGCACCGCCTCACAGTCGAACAATTGCGCGGGCGCGGCGGGGGCCGTGGGCACGGTGAGGGGCAGCACCTGCCAGGTGGCTTCCCCGGCGATGCGCAGCGCTTCCTGGCTGGTCGCCAGGATCGTCAGCCGGGGGCTGCTCTGGAGCAATCCCGCACTGAGTGTCGCGCAGGCGGTGATCAGATGCTCGCAGTTGTCCAAGATGAGCAATAGCTGCCGGGCACGCAACGCTTCACCCAGGGTATGGGCCAGGGGTTCGCCGGGCTGTTCGCGCACCCCCAGCGCCGTCGCCACTGCCTGGGGCACCCGCTCGGCCTCGGTCAGCGCGCCCAACTCGACCAACCAGACCCCACCGGCGAAGGTGGGCACCCCCGGCCCGGCCACCTGAAGCGCCAGGCGTGTCTTGCCGATGCCGCCCGCGCCGGT
>JBBSAN010000738.1:0-3947 GCA_038252265.1 Chloroflexia bacterium | reverse complement strand
GGGGCTACCGCAACAGAGGAGAGCGCCGAGTCTGACTTTGCCAGTGAGAACAAGACGACCGCGCGCGTCTGGGTCCACGATCTGTAACCCAGGCCGCCCGGCGCGAGAACGAACAGGCTAAACCGTTCATCCGTCACACGAACAAGCCCCGGTAGGATGATAGAACGGCACCGATTGTGCCAGGTCTGCCGCCCCGTCGGGGCTTGCGCGCGTAAGCCGGTGCGACTCCCCGCCCGGCGTGCGGCACCCGCCCCGTTTTGCCGGATGTGGTGCTGCCCAGTGTCATGCACACCAAAGGGCACGAGGCGCACGAAGGGGCACCCCGACGTTCCGGGGGTCGTCTTCGTATGCCTCGTGCCCTTCGTGGTAGCTGCTACGGGTCCGGCAGCCCACGCAGTTGCATGGTACGCCGGACCAGGAACCTAATCGTTCCAATCGTTGGTTTCGGTGGTAGTGTCCCAGTCGCTGGTGGTGTCCCACTCGGTGGTGGAGCGGGTCCCATCCACCGGTTGGTGGTTATAGTTGTTGTACTGGTCGTTATCCCCTTCAAAGCCACGGGTCCAGTTGATCTGCGGCCCTTGCTCGTTATAGCCATCAGTCAGGCTACCCAGGTATTCGCGTGTTTCCCGGCTCATGAGGCTCCTCGCTTTCACGTAGGAGCCGCCGGCCAACGGTTCGGAGGCTCACACAAGAGGTGGAGCCGCCGCCAACGATGCGACTATGGTCGTATTACAATACGAGCGAAACAGGTCAGACCGCCAGGGGGAGTCGAGTTAGGGAGGAGGGGCAAAAGACGGCACCTCCAGCAACGCCGAGAACCAATTCGGACGCCACGGCTCACCCGCGTGCCAGGGCACATTGCGCGGTGAACTGCTGGGCTGGTGCCACGTACCAGGGGCAGTTATATAGATTTAGTATAGGTAGAATTCACGCTGCTGTCAATAGCCCAATTGTCCCTAAAACGGCCACGGCCTGATGGCGGTTACTACAACAACGAGCACCCGACCGCGCGGTTGTGGCGATCAGGTGTCTGGGCAGAAATGGGGTTGATCAGGCGGTAGGCGGCGGCGCGGGCTGGTTGCTGAGGATGGTGTTGAAATGCTGGATGGCATCGGCTCCGGCGTGCCCGGTGCAGGTCGAGGCCGCCGCGCCGGGCAGGGCGGCGCAACTTCGTAGCTCCTGGGCGTAGCTGGTCCAGACCAGGGTCAGCAGCGAGATCTGGTTGTCGGCCCGGCTCAACTGGGCGGCAGGGCGGGTGAGCAGCCAGTTGATCACCCCGATCAGGGTCGCGCCCGGCCCCAGCAACAAGGCCCAGATGTTCGCCTGCCCGCCCAGCACCCAGGTCACACTGATGGTGATGCCGACGATGACCAGCCCGGCAGTGCCGAAAGCGACAAGCAGGTTAAAGGTCCACTGCTGGCGCGCCCGGCCCAGCGCTTCGCTGAAGGCCTGGTTGACATAGGAAGGGACGGCAGCCTCCGGCGCGACCGGCGCGACAGGGGCAACCGCCGGGTGTGACAAGGGCACCCCCGGCGGCGCGGGCAGGGCACGTTCCGCCGGGTGGGCGGCCTCGGCCTCCGGTATGGGCACGCCGGGGAGCAACCGCCGCAGCAAATCGGTGGTCAACTGGCTGGTGGAGGGCACACCGTTCGGTTCGCCAGGATCTAATCCCCGCTCGGCAGGCCGGAGGGCAGGAGTAGCGGGCCGCGCCCCGGCCAGATTCAGACCGGAGGGCAGGAACGCCACAATAACCCACAGTAACCCGGCCACGAAGACCAACCCGAGCAACAGCACGATCCACAGGGCCGAGAAGGGCGCGATGGCGATGCCGCCGGCCAGCAAGACCAGCCCCAGCAAACCGAGCACGCCCAAAAGCGCGGTGACCCCCGGCGAGGCCGGGCGCGGCACGGGCGTTTGCGCGTGCCGTAGCGCAGCGGGATCCAGGTGCAGCCGGGCGGGTGGGGCGAGCGCCGGGACCGGCGTGGCCGGGGGGGATTGGAGGTCGGTCGGCAGGGGCGCGGCATCGGCCAGATCCCAGACAGTGCGCTCCGCACCCGACTCTGATCCAGACGCTGAATCCGCTTCGGGCAGGGCCTCCGGCAGGGTGGTGGCCAGGCTGCTCTCCACCGGGGCGGGCAAGAAGAAGCGGCGCGCCGGGGTGGGGGCCGGGGCGTGCGCCCCATTGGGGGAGAACACATCGGTACAATAGATCACCAGGGCCGAGAGATTGTCCTCGGCCCCGTGGAAAAGCGCCGCCGCCAGCAGATCGCGGGCCAGCAGATCGGGCTGGACCTCGCGCATCGAAGCCAACGCTGCCAGCAGGTAGTCGCGCAACGCGGGGGTGTCGAGCGCGCCGTACAGCCCGTCGGAGCACAGGAGCACCAGGTCGCCGCGGTGCAAGCTCAGGGGCGGGGCAAAATAAGGCTGGGGCGGGGCTGCCGTGCCCAACGATTGGAGCAAGACATTACACATTGGGCTGGCCGCCGCCGCATCGGGCGTGAGCACCCCCTGGCGCACCTGCTCCGCCGCCAGCGAGTGATCCTGGGTCAGTTGCAAGACCCCTTCGCTGGGCCGCACCAGATAGGCACGGCTGTCGCCAACATTGGCGGCCCACAGCCGGTCGCCCTGGACCGCAGCGCACACGCAGGTGGTGCCCATGCCATGCCGACCGGGGACTGCCGCCGCGACTCGCACGCGGTTATGGGCGGCGGTGATGGCGCTTTGCAGCAGGTTGCCCGGCTGGTGGGGGGGGGCAGCATAATAGCTCTGCACCAGTTGTTCGACGGCCAGACGGCTGGCAAGATCCCCGGCGGCGTGCCCCCCCAGGCCATCGGCCAGCACAAACAGGCTGCCGCGCGCATTGTCCGGGCCGTCGCCGGGCTGCACCACCCCCAGGGCATCCTCCTGATCGGCCCGCCGCCCCTGGTCCAGCGCTGCCCCCACCCGCAGCAGCGCGATCCGGGCATCCGATCCCGGCGGACTTTCCCGGCGTGTGCCAGCCAACGTCGCCATATACTACCTACTTCCTTACTGGACCGCTACCCATTCTCATTTATCTTGATTTTTGCTCCATGCCCGCGTTAGTTGTCCCCGATCACGGTGCGTGCAACATTTCGGCCAGCACTTTGCGGAGGCCGTGTACACCCGCCGCTTTGGGGACGCGGGCCACCGGCCCGGCGGCCATGGCGGCGAGACGCGTGCCGACCGCAGGTTGATCCGCCGAACTGGAGAAGATGATCACCGGCACGGCGGCAGTGGCAGGCTGGCGGCGCAACGCGGCCAGCAGCTCCAGCCCGTCGCCACCCCGCAGCCGCAAATCCAGGATCACCGCCGCCGGAGCCGTGCGCGCGGCGAGTTGCAGCGCGGCCCGCGCCGCCCGCGCGTGCTCGCACACATACTCCGCGCCCAGGCCCAGCGCCACCAGTTCGGCCACCAGCGGATCATCTTCGACTAACAGCACCCGGATCGGCTCCATCGTGTCTCCTTGCGATGCGTGATGCGTGATGCGTAATTCTCATTGTGAACCACGCATCACGCATCACGCATCACGCATCACGCATCACGCATCACGCATCATGCTTCACCTCGGCGGGCTGGAACGGGACGCGCAAAATGAAGCGGCTGCCCTGGTTGAGACGACTTTCGACGGTCAGCGTGCCGCCGTGGAGTTCGGCCACCAGCCGGGCGATAGGCAGGCCCAGGCCCAGGCCCCGCGTCTCGCGGCCCAGGCGGCGATCCACCTGATAGTAGGGCGCGAAGATCGCCGTCGTCTGGTCGCCGGGAATGCCCAGCCCGGTATCATCTACGGTGAAGACCAGCTCCCGCCCGTTGGTATAGGAGAGGGCACAGCCAACAACGATCTTCCCCCCCGCCGGGGTGAACTTGATGCCGTTCTGCACCAGATTGCCCAGAGCCAGGCTGTTCAGCACCGGGTCGAGCAGGGCACG
>JBBSAN010000737.1:0-3956 GCA_038252265.1 Chloroflexia bacterium | reverse complement strand
CAGGGTGGCAAACGGGCCGTGATGGACCACGTAGGCCATCTGCTCCACGCCGGGCAGCTCTTCGATCTGCACCCGGTCGTCGGGGGCCAGGGTGCCGTTGGTCGGCCAGGCGGCGGCCACGCGCATGTCGGCGGGCTGCATCCCGCTGTCATACCACAGGGCGATGCCGGGTCCGGCAAATCCGGCCTGGTTCTGCTTGATTGTGTGCTCCAGTTCGTCAAAGAGCCGGTTGAAGGTCGGGTTGATCTGTTCCTGGGTGGGGATGACATCGCGCACCAGGGCCACCCGCTGGGCATCCACGCGCTTGAGCACCACATCATAGTCGGGCATGGTATCCTCCTGTTCGATTTGGCTCAGCCGGGCCTCGATCCGGGCCAGCCGCTCCTGCATCTCCGCCGCCTGCTGCTGCAACTCGGCCTGCTTGAGCCGCAACATGCCGCGCAGTTGGGCCGGGGGCAGGTCGGTGGTCAGCAGGGCGGCGATCTGGTCCAGGGCCAGGCCCAGGTCCTTCAGCGCCAGGATACGATTGAGCCGGGGCAATTGCTCCATCTGGTAGTAGCGGTAGCCGGTGTAGCGGTCTACCTGCACAGGCCGCAGCAGCCCCACCTCTTCGTAGTAGCGCAAGGTCCGCACCGTGACCTGGCTGAGCCGGGCGAAATCTCCGATCTTGATCATCTGTCCCTCTCTGCGCGCAGTTGGGTATCCGTGAAAGCTCTCCCCTCTATCATACAATCTACCGTAACGGTAGAGTCAAGAGGTTTGAGGTACGAGGTCACGGCTGTTGCAAAGTCGTTCGGTGCTGGCCGACCCCCCGCTGTCATCCTGAGCGCAGCGAAGGATCTTCTCGGCGGTCCGTGGTGCCGAAGCGACGATCGCGATCTTCCCTGACGATCGCGCGGCCCCAACAAGATCCTCCACTGCGCTCAGGATGACAGGGGTGGACTTTGCAACAGCCGTGGGTACGAGGTACGAGGTACGAGGTACGAGTATAGTATAATGAGGAGAGCACGGAGCGTCTGCTATCCACCCGGTGCTCACGGATTGCATCTATGTCTCGCACCATTTCCGCCATACTGAAGAAGATCGGTCTGGTCCTGCTGGCGCTCACCATTCTGGCTGCCGTTGTACTCCTGGCGATAGGGGGGATGATGGGCGGCCAAGCCGAATGTGCCTGGGACGGGACGGCGCAGGCGTTCGTAGACACGAACGGCAATAGGGTCGCGGATCCAGGCGAGCCGCCGCTGGCAGGGGTCGCCTTCCGGGTAGACGATCCCTACAACCACCTGACCGAGGTCACCGGACGGAACGCCATCATCAGCGACAAGGCGGGGAAGGCACGACTCTCGGTGGATCTCCCCGGCTGCCCCCACGCTGAGTTCGAGGTTTATGCCCAGCCGCCCGGCGGCTTTGCCCTGACCACTGCCGCCCGCCTCCACTCAAGCGACGCGGCCAGTGGCGGAACCTTCCCCTTCGGCTTCGCCTCGCAGAAGTAAGTCCCATTCCGCCTGCATATGGTATAATGAAGAGCTAACCCGACCCGGCCACGAATGACTAACCACTAACCACTCACCACTCACCACTCGTCCCCATGCCCATCACCGTCCGCAAAGCCGTCCGCGACCTCCTGGGGCGCAAGCTGCGCGCCGCGCTCACCCTCGTCGGGATTCTGATCGGGGTGGCCGGGATCGTGGCGATCATCACCACGTCTACCAACCTGACGGCAGCGCAAACGGCGGCCTATAACAACAACTCGCAACAGGATTTTAGCTGGTGGGTCGGCGGGGCCGGGGCGGGGCTGGTCAACGCGCTGGACGAACTGCCCAACGTGGCCGCCGTGGAACGCCGCGCCGACTACTATACCAAGTGGTGGGCGGGCGGCACCTGGCGCGACATGCGCTTCCTCGGCCTGGAAGATTTCGCTCACCAGTCGGTGAACCAGATCAATCTGGTCGAGGGGCACTGGCCGGAGCGGGGCGAGGTGGTGCTCGAAGTGTCGGTCAAGAGCGTGGCCCCGGTGGCGATTGGCGACGAGTTGGTCTACCGTTCCGGCCCGAACAACGACCGGCGCACCCTCATCGTCAGCGGCTTCGCCAAAAGCCCCTCCTACCCCGCCGCCAACGTCATCGGCACCGCCATCGCCTACGCCAACGCCCGCGAGGTGCGGGCCATGTTCGGCTGGGACGCGGATAACAGCCTGCTGGTGCGGCTCAAGAACTTCGATGCGAAGGACGATACCCGCAAGGACATCGAACTGACCATGGACCGCCGCGGCCTCGCCCATGCCAGCTTCCGCCAGCGCGACCCGAATAATTACCCCGGCAAGCGCGAACTGGACGCGCTGATCCTGATGATGTTCACCTTCTCGCTGGTCGGGCTGGTCATCAGCGGCTTCCTGGTCGCCAACACCCTGGCCGCCGTGGTCGGAGAGCAGATCGGGGAGATCGGGGCGATGAAGGCCATCGGCGCGACCAGCGGGCGGATCATGCGGATCTACGTCCTGGCCGGGCTGATCTATGGGGTGGTCGGCACCGGGGCGGGGCTGCTGCTGGGCATCGCCTTCGGCTACGGGCTGCTGCTCTACCTGGCCGGGCTGCTCAACCTGACCATTGGTAGCCTCTATATCGAGCCGCTGGCCTTCCTGGCCGGGGCGGGCATCGGCGTGGGGGTGACGCTCCTCGCCGCGCTCTTCCCGGCGTGGCGCGGCACGGCCATCCCCGTGCGCGAGGCGCTGGAGAGCTACGGCATCAGCGCCACCTATGGCCGGGGCGCGTTGGACCGGCTGGTGCAGCGGGTGGCCCGGCTGCCGCGCATCCCGGCGATGGCGATCCGCAACCTGGCCCGGCGCAAGAGCCGCAACCTGATCACCGGGTTCGTGATCGCGCTGGCGACGGGGGCGTTCCTGGCCGCGCTGGGCACCAGCGCCTCGGTAGACCGCTCGATTGACGACCTCTACGGGCTGTACGGCGTGGATGCCTGGGTCTGGTTCCAGAATCCGGTCGGCCAGAGCTTCGCCACCAGCCTCCACACCCTGCCCGAAGTGCGCGAGGTGGAGGCCTGGGCCAACAGTGGCGGCACCATCGAAGACACCCGCACGTCGGTCTGGGGTCTGCCGTTCGACACCACGCTCTACAAAAAGCAGGTCGTCGCCGGGCGCTGGTACGCCGATGGTGAGCAGGATGTAGCGGTGATCACGGCCAAACTGGCCCAGGCACGGGGCATGACCCTGGGCGAACGGTTCGAATTGCAAACGGGAGGCGAGCAGGCGCTGGTGCAGGTGATCGGCATCGTGGAGGACAACGCCGCCGCACTGGGCAGCACCGCCGTGGGCAAGGTCTTCCTGCCGCTCGACGTGCTCAGCCGCCTGCTCCATCGCCAGGGGGCCGCCGATTTCTTTGGCGTGCGCTTTGCCGACCATGATCCCGCTGCCGTGGACGCCGCCCTGACCGACCTGGAACGCCGCTTCCGCACCCAGGCCCCCGGCATGGCCCCGGCCTACCAGGACAAGGCCAGCAGCAAAGAGGCCAGCCGCATCCTCTCGCTCTTGCTCTACGCGATGGTGGTCATCGTCGGGGTCATCGGCGGCATCGGCATCGCCAACACGCTGACGTTGAATGTGCTCGAACGCCGCCGCGAGATCGGGGTGATGCGGGCCATCGGCGCGGGCGACGGCCATCTGGTGCAGACCTTCATGACCGAGGCGCTGGCGCTGGGAGGCGGCGGCTACCTGCTGGGTCTCGTGATCGGCGTCCCGCTGACGTGGCTGTTCAATACGCTCCTGGCCGCCGTCCTCTTCCCGATCACCTTCGTCTTCCCGCCGGTTAACGTGCTGCTCGCCGCCATCTTCACCCTCCTCCTCACCCTGATCGCCAGCGTCGGCCCCGCCCTCGGTGCCGCCCGAATGCGCGTCGGCACGGCGCTGCGGTATGAGTAGGGGTTGGGGGTTGGGGGTTGGGGGT
>JBBSAN010000736.1:0-3965 GCA_038252265.1 Chloroflexia bacterium | reverse complement strand
CCGACGAACACGCCGACGAATACGCCAACCAACACCCCGACCAATACCCCGACGAACACGCCGACGAACACGCCGACGGAGATAGTCGCGGGGACGGTGAGGGCGGGACCCAGCCAGACGCCGACGAACACGCCGACGAACACAAGGACCAACACGCCGACGGTGGTGGTGACAGGTACGGTGACGGTGGGACCGAGCCAGACGCCGACGAACACGCCGACGAGCACGCCGATCCAGACGCCGACCAACCCGCCGACGAACACGCCGACGAGCACGCCGACTAACACCCCGACCAACACCCCGACCAACACCCCGACGAATACGCCGACCAGTATCCCGACGCTCAGCGCTACACCGCCGGGGCCTAGTCCCACTCGGACGGCCACGCCGACCGGCACGCCGGGGGTGTGTACCATCGCCTTTGAGGACGTGCAGGCGGGTAGCACCTTCTACGACTACATCCAGTGGATGGCGTGCCGGGGCTATGTCAACGGGTATCCCTGCGGCGGGGCGGGCGAACCCTGCGTACCGCCCGGCAACCAGCCCTATTTCCGCCCCGGCAACAGCGTGACCCGCAGCCAGCTTTTGAAGATGGTGGTCAACGCGGCGGGCTGGACGGTCGTCAACCCCCCCACCGGCACCTTCGAAGATGTGCCGGTCGGCAGCACCTTCTACACCTACATCGAGACGGGGGTGAGCCACGGAGTGATCAACGGCTATCCCTGTGGAGGTGTAGGCGAGCCATGCCTGAGTCCCGGCAACCGGCCCTACTTCCGGCCTTTCAATAACATCACCCGCGGTCAGCTCAGCAAGGTGATCGCCCTGGCGCAGAGCTATGTGCTGCCCACCCCGGTGGCGGGTACCTTCGAGGATGTCGTGCCCGGTAGCACCTTCTTCAGCTACGTGGAAGCGATGGCGGCGCACGGCATCGTCAGCGGCTACCCCTGTGGGGGACCGGGCGAGCCGTGCATCGGCCCCGGCAACCGGGCCTACTTCCGGCCCAACAATTCGGCCACCCGTGGTCAGGTGTCCAAGTTCGTCACCGTCGCCTATGGAGGGCCGTAAACTGCGAATTGCCTCTGGTACGCTACGGGCTTTACAGCGCGTAACGTAACCCGCTAACGAACACTTGTATAGGGTACCGGCAGCAGTGCGCCGCCTCCCCCGCAGGGGAGGCGGCCTCCGCGCCACTCCCCCACACCCGGCTCACGTCTCGCATCTGCTGGGCGCCAGCGCAGTTTACGAGATGTTTACAAAAATTAAATAACTTCAACCCTAAGGTAGGTGTACAATCGAGCAGACATAGGCAGATCAGGCGTGAAATGACGGGTCTCCGCTTTCATCCATCTTTAACGATATTCAGGTAAGCTAATTATAACAAGCCACTGATGATGGGCAATAGTGCCTATCCAGGCCGGGGTGGGCAAACAGGGTTGCCTGCGCCTGGTATGTGCGAGCACGAACGTTTCCTTGGGCGTTTCCAATACGTGGTGGGTAAACATCTGCTGGGCAGGGTGAGGGGTAAGACTACTGCGTGCAGTAATGTGTTCGAGCAATGCGCCTGTTTTGAATAGGCACTAGATTTACCGACAATAGGAACGGAATGGTCGCTCATCGCGGGCGAAACTTGAGCGCGGTGGCGTGCGTGGAAAGGGATATTGAGATGGCGCACATTCCCGATTCTATGCGAAGGAGTAAGGTTGTGGCTGGTTGGAACAGGTTGGCCCCCAATGAGATTCATGCCAAGCGTGGTGGTGGCTTATGGCCGGGCCGCCATGTGGCAGCTGAGCCTGGGATGGTATCACAGCCGCTGACGGGCGCGGTCCGTCCCAAGCTGACCGGCCTGCGTATTGGCGAGCGTAAGCTTTTCCAGACAGTGGGTGACTGGGTCGTATTGGCGCTTGGCTTGCTGGCGATTGCCTCCCAGAGCGACCGCGCCTATGCCCGTGATGAAATATTCCTCAGTTTGCTGGTAGTGACCGGGTTCTGGTTCTTCTTTGCCAGCGCCTTTGATGCCTACAGCATGACGGCCCTCCAATCGACGTTTCGTAGCGTCTATAATGCGGCGACGGTCTTTGTCGCCACAGGCGTCGCGTATCTACTGTTCGCCTCCTTCACCGGGGGCATAATGCCGGTGATCCGCCCGCGCATCAGCGAGAGTCTGACCGCGCTTTTAATCCTCATGCCGCTGCTGCTGGTGCGCGTGGTCTTTTCGCTGATCCTGACCCATGCCCCGTTGCGCCGCCATGTGGTGGTGCTGGGCGCGAACCGCTCCGGCTTCGAAATGGTGGAGGCGCTACATCAGTACGGCGGCGCGACCTATGAGTTCCTGGGCTACTTTGACGACACATTCGCCGAGGAAGAAGAGGACGCCAACGTCGAGCCGATCATCGAGCCGACTTCGGAGCTGCTGAGCGTCAACGACATGGTCGGCATCGATCAGATCGTGCTGGCGAACCACGCCCAGACACCGAGCCTGCTCCATACCCTATCGATCTGCCACGAGCGCGGCATCCAGATCACGCCAATGTTCGCGCTCTACCAGGACCTGACCGGGCGGGTGCCCGTCTCGCACCTGGGCAACGACTGGTATGTAGCCCTCCCGGCGCACGTCAAGACGACCACCCGTAGCTACAAGGTGATTAAGCGGGGCTTCGACCTGCTGCTGGCCTTGTTTGTCCTCGTTTGTGTCGCGTGGATACTGCCGCTGGTGGCGTTGGTGATCAAGCTCGACTCGCCGGGGCCGATCTTCTTCAAGCAGATCCGGGTGGGCCGCGGCGGCAAACCGTTCAAGATCATCAAGTTCCGCTCGATGCGCCAGGACGCCGAAGCCAAGACGGGGGCCGTGTGGGCGCAAACCCGCGACCCGCGCATCACCCGCATCGGACGGTTCCTGCGCAAGAGCCGCCTGGACGAACTGCCCCAGCTCTGGAACGTGTTTGTGGGCGACATGAGCTTTGTCGGGCCGCGCCCAGAGCGCCCCGAGTTTGA
Source organism: Chloroflexia bacterium (assembly GCA_038252265.1). GTDB lineage: Bacteria > Chloroflexota > Chloroflexia > QHBQ01 > JAICKM01 > JBBSAN01. The sequence goes on along the minus strand of JBBSAN010000736.1, from coordinate 974 downwards.
AGAGAAGCTGGAGCGGGAAATCCCGTTCTATCGCGCCCGCCGCGCCGTTCAGCCGGGCCTGACCGGGTGGGCACAGGTGCGCCACGGCTATGGCAACACCATGCTTGACGCGCTGCGCAAGGTCGAGTACGACCTGTACTACATCAAGAACGAGTCGCTCTATCTTGATCTGCTCATCCTGCTCCGCACCGTTGCTGTGGTGCTCAAGCTGGCGGGGAACTAACGCCCTCCTCGTGGCTAAGCCGAGATGTTGTCTGCTATGATTAGCGCAATTATCACGACCTATAACTACGCGCAGTTCATCGGGGCTGCCATCGAGAGTGTCCTTAACCAGACCCGCCGTCCTGACGAGATCGTCGTCGTGGACGACGGGTCTACCGATCATACGGCGACGATCGTCGCCACCTACGCCGCGCAAGGGGTGCGGTACGTCTTCAAGGCGAATGGCGGGGCCGGGTCGGCCCGCAACCGTGGTCTCCGCGAGACCACCGGCGACCTCGTTACCTTCCTTGATGCGGATGACCGCTGGCTGCCCGATAAGCTGGCGCGCCAGCTTGATCACCTGGCCCGTTATCCCACCGTGGGACTGGTCACCGGGGGCGAATGCCAGGTGTTCGAAGACGGCAAGCCGCCCTACTACCTCCGCCGCTCGCCAGTCGGGGCCGCCCGTCTGTATCCCCTGGTGCTGATCGAGAACAATATCGGTAACCCCTCGCTGACCCTGATCCGGCGGGCCTGTTTTGACCGGGTGGGGGTGTTCGATGAGGGGCTGCGCCTGGGGCAAGACTGGGACATGTGGATCCGCATCGTGCGCGAGTTCCCCGTGGGGGTGGTGGATGGGCCGCTGATCACCTTTACCCGCCACACGCAAAGCCTGACGGCAGGGCAAGTCTGGGCACGCTACAAGTCCAACACGACGATCCATAGCCGCTATATCGGGCAGGTGCGCGCTCCCCTGCTCCGCCTGAACCTCT
>JBBSAN010000735.1:0-3967 GCA_038252265.1 Chloroflexia bacterium | reverse complement strand
TACCATTGGCTGGCCCGGCGGTGTAATTCGGTCACCACCCCCAGCACATCCCCGGTAGACGAGGGGCTAGTCTGGCGCAGGCGCTGCCGCAGCAAATCGGCGAAGAGCTGGTGATAGCGGTACCAGCGCCGCTCGTTGTCCAGGGGGACGATGAACAGGTTGGCCCGCTCCAGCTTTTCCAGCATAGCCTGGGATGAGATTCGTGGTGGGGCGCCGGGCAGCGGCGCGGCTTGGCGGTTACCGTGGAGCACCGCATCACATAGCGGGGCGCACATGCGCTCCAACACGGAGGTCTGCAACAGGAACGCCCGGACCTCGGCCGGCTGGCGCTCCAGCACTTCGGCGGCCAGGTAATCGAGGATGAAGCGGCTGCTGCCGGTGAACGATTGGATGAAACGGGTGATATCTTGCTGCCCCTGCAAGGAAAGCGCGGCTAACTGCAGGCCAGCGATCCAGCCTTCGGTGCGGGTCTCCAGGGCGGCGATATCTTCCGCCGCGAGGTCCAGGCCCATCACCTGCGTGAGAAATGCGGCCGCTTCGGCGGGGGTAAAGCGCAAGTCTGCGGCGCGCAGTTCGGTCAAGTGGTCGCGGGCGCGTAACCGGGCCAGGGGTAGCTGCGGATCCTCCCGGGTGACAATGACCAGGTGCATCTGGGCTGGCAGGTGATCGAGCAGAAAGGTGAGGGCCTGGTCTACCGCGGGGGCCTCAATCAGGTGGTAGTCGTCCAGGACGAGGACGAACGGGTCCGGGAGGGTGGTAATCTCATTGAGCAGCGCCATCAGCAACGGTTCGATGGGCGGGGGCTGCGGGGCCTGGAGCACCCCCAGCATGCCTTCGCCAATATGCGGCGCAACAGTCCGTAACGCCGCGACGAGGTACGTTAGAAAACGGGTCGGGTCGCTATCCCCGGCGTCCAGCGACAGCCAGGCGACCGATCGATCGCACTCGGCGGCCCAGGCGCTGACCAGCGTGGTTTTACCAAAGCCAGCGGGGGCCGCGAGGAGGGTCAGTTTGCGGTGCAGCCCCGCGTTTAGCCGCTCCATCAGGCGGGGGCGGGGGACCTCTTTCGGCCGCGGTGGGGGCTGATACAGTTTCGTGGCTAAAATTACAGTAGACATCGATCAACTCATGGGCTTGCACTACGGGGCCAGGGGCGCACCCGCCGGGCCGCGATTGGATCGGCTGCGAGGGCCACCAGCGCATGGTCGCCTAGCGGGAGGGTTGGTCCGGTCCCCCTCCTCCCGGGTATGATACCATACGGACCCCCTGGCCAACCACGCGGCCCGCGCCGGCAGCCTGCCACCGCCCCCGGCGCGCTTGGTCGGCGCCCCCGCCGTCGACCCTTCGTCCGGCCAGCGCGGCCGCTGGCGTGGGCGCGCCCCTGGCCCCGCCCGCCGTCCGCCGGGTATTGTCAACTTGTTGCTCGTCCTTGGGCGTGTTGAAGAATACCGGGCACCCATCCCACCGATTGCCGGGTTTTCCCAGCCATCGCTAGTGCTTTACGAGGCCAACGGTGCCCCCGTCACGGCATTCCAACTCTGGAATCGGCGCATCCGCTCGGCTCGGTAGTCGGTGGCGGGCACGCGATGGCGGCACAGTTTGATGCGACATCGTGTCGCAAATCCAAGTGCCACTTGTCGCCCGGTTGAGCCCGCCGCCGTTGGAGCGCGTTGGCGTAGGTTTGCCCGAACTTGCGGTTCACCGGCGCTTTTGGTGAAGCGGGATCGCGGGCCGTAATTGTCGACCTGTACGCACCCCAAAATGGAGAACCATCATCAATTGAGCAGGCAATTTCGCACTCAGGTGGGGACCACCGCCCATTCTTCACCAAAAGTGCCCGTGAACCGAATTTGCGACACCACTGCCGCACCGTTTCATAGGTCACCTGGCTGCCGCGAGCAGCAAGCAGTTCTTCCACATCACGGTAGCTGAGGGAGAAACGAAAATAGAGCCAGACAGCGTGAGCGATGATTTCAGCCGGAAAGCGTGGCCTTTGTAGGAAGTAGCAGCGGTAGTAGTCATGCTGCCATTATACGCCTCGGCCGCAACTCGCTAATCTCACCCTCAACTTGACAATACCCTCGATGAGCCGCTATCGGCGCTGGACGCCAAGATCCGGGTGGCGCTCCGCACCGAGATCCGGGCCATCCAGCGCCAACTCGGCATCACCACAATCTACGTGACCCACGACCAGGAAGAGGCGCTGTCGCTCTCCGACCGGATCGTGGTCATGAACGCCGGACGGATCGAGCAGATCGGCACGCCGTTCCAGATCTACAACTTCCCGCAGACCAGCTTCGTCGCCTCGTTTGTCGGCACGCTGAACGTGCTCCCGGCACGGGTGCTGGACGTGCCGACAGGTCGGCTGGAGGTGGAAGGGCAGTCCATCCGCACGGTTCGTGCCTTTGACCCGGCGGCGACCGGCACGCAGGTGACCATCGCCCTGCGCCCGGAGAGCATGGCGCTAGATGGGGCGACAGCGGACGGGGTGGCGAATCATCTCACCGGCATGATCGAGGATACGATGTTTCTGGGGGCGATTGTGCGGGTGCGGGTGCGGTTCAACGAGCGCGTCGTCGCCTTCGATACCTTCAACCACCCCCACCTCGCTGTGCCAGAACGCAGCCAGCCAGTAACGGTGACATTCGCCCCCGAAGCCGTGCTCATCCTGGACGATGCGGCTCCCCACCCCGGGTAACCGCTGGGAGATCCGCCAGCGCCTCGCTGCTCCGCCACTGACCCGATGAGAGTCAGCGGCACCTGCCGAGGTCACCATCGCCGCAGAAGAGAGCGTGGATTAACCACCGCGATGGTCCGCAGCCGTTGTTAGTGGGCGCTGCTCAAAAGACAGATCCCATTCCTGCTGGAATCCTCGACAGCCGGTTGTGGTCAGCCGCACGGCGCGGCTGCTCGGAATACGGGTGATCCAGCCCTGGGCAAACATCCACTCCGTGAGGGCCGCGCCAAAGGCTCCGGCGACATGATAACGCCGTTCACTCCAGTCCAAACACGCACGGACCGTTGCGCGTCGGCCCTGCCGGATCGACCCTGCATCGAGACCGTGCTGCGCCATCCAGGCCCACCCCCCTGCGGTGACCTCATACCTTGGACCCTCCTGGACCAGTAGATCGCGTTCCAGCAACCGGGCCGTGAGCGCCACGCCGACGGTCCCGGCGAGATCCCGGCCTCGGCGGCTAGTTCGCTAGCGGTCAGTGCTTTCCCACCCAGCACCGCAGCCAGCATGGCCGCGCGGCTCGACTCCCCAATTAGCGCAGCGATTTGGGCAAAGTTCGGATCTGCGTTCATAGTTCGACCTCCATCGAAGCTTTCTCCGATTAGAATAGAGAAGTCACTGACGCACCACCACTAACATATTTCGATTGTAACCAAAATGTATTAGTAAAACAAGGAGCGAATGATGTTCCTCGTGATCTTCGAAGTCCATCCTCAGGCCGCTCAACACCAGCAATATCTGGATTTCGGCAAGCTCCTGCGCCCGGAGTTGGAACAAGTGGAGGGCTTTATCGATAATGAGCGGTTTACGAGTACCCGGACTGCCGGGCGGGTCCTCTCCCTCTCGACTTGGCGGGATGAAAAGGCGCTGATCCGCTGGCGCACCCACGCGCAGCACCACCACGTTCAGGAGCAAGGACGGACCCTGGTGTTCAATAATTACAAGCTGCGGGTCGGGGCGATCACTGCGGACAGCCACCCTCCAGAAGGATATCAGGTGTGCCACCAGCGGTTGGATAGCACCGAAGTGAGCGACGCCCCGGTGCTCGTGCTGCTCGAATTCGCGGCCCAACCAACGGACCCCACCCCCACCAACGGCTGGATCCAGCGGATGACGATGGATTCCCCCAACGCCCCGGATGGTTGGGTGGCGGGTGAGTCTTTCGTGAGTATCTACCACCCTGACCGATCGGTGATCCTCACCGGCTGGCGCACTACCGCCGCCGCCCACGCC
>JBBSAN010000734.1:0-3981 GCA_038252265.1 Chloroflexia bacterium | reverse complement strand
TCCCCAACCCCCAACCCCCAACCTCCGACGCGCTGCTCGCAACTCGTCCGGGGTCCATCCGCCTTCGAGATCGCCGCGAACCCCCGCCTGGCCGGGCGGCAGGACGGGGCGTGGCCACGGGGGCAGCCTGGGGGATCATGACTCAGCTCCCGGCAGGGGAACATGAAGGGAGGGAACCTACGATCCTGGATAGCGGCCGCCGTCGGCGCTGAGTCCCAGCTGCCGATCGGGAGAGCCTTTCCCGAAGCGTAGGTCGCGCGGCTGATCACGCTGGGCTGGGGACCTTGCGCGGCTACCGTTCGTGACATCTCCTCAGATGGCAGGCTGCGGATGGGGCAGGCCAGTAGCCATGCTCTCGTGTGGGCATCGGCGGGCAGTACTTCTAATTTTTGATGAGGCTGCCGATGATTCGAATTTACTATCTTTTGTATGTATCTTCTTTAACGTATATGATTCGTGTCTACTTTCCCGCACCGGCCCCTATCTGCTTTCCCGCACCGGCCTGCTGGCTGCACCGGCCCCTATCTGCTTTCCCGCACCGGCCTGCTGGCTGCACCGGCCCCTATCTGATTCCCCGCACCGGCCTGCTGGCTGCACTGGCCCCTATCTGATTCCCCGCACTGGCTCCCTGCGTTGCGATCCTCCCTAATGTACTGGTTGCTTGTTTTTCCTGTCCTTGACATCCGTGCAAAATTCCCGCTATCATCCTGGTAAAGCAAACAGGTGACCGGTTCGCTCCACTGCGGCACTGGCAGGCGGTTGGCTCGGTACCGATAGTTTAGCTTAACGATCCACTTGAATAAGGACCAGGTGACGCGGTATTGCCTGGTCCTAGACGCAGAAAACCCGCGTGTCGCCGGCCAAAGCAGTACGCGGGTTCTGAGAGCAAGGCCACGACCAGTGGAGGCCGCAGCTTTATCTTCGTTTGAGCATCATCATACCAAAAGGGTAGTGTGCTTGTCAACAAGGCACCCCCGGTCGTCGGCCTGCTCCGGTATCCCTCCTAGTGCCAGCAGGAGACCGAGCACCGTCGACCGCCTCTCCGCCTTGGTTGTGTACTCCCTGGATGGTAGCTTTGTGGGAGGGGCCTAAATATGCTGTCTACTACACCCCCTGCCGCTACGCCCGCCCCCGCGCCCGCCCAGGCACGGAGTTGGGAGGCGCGGTACGGCCAGATGATTCTACAGGCGGGGATTGCGACGATTCCCCAGGCCCTGTTCTTCCATCAGCACGCGCTGGGGTTGACGGCCACCCAGGTATGGTTCATCGGCTATCTGCTGGCGCAGCGCTGGGATAGCGGGCTCCCCCATCCGGCGCTTCCGGAGGTAGCTGCGGCCACGGGAGTCAGCGTACGCCAACTGCAGAGTCTACGCAAGAGCCTGGAAACGCGGCACTATCTCCAAATCATCGAGCGCTACAACCCATTGGGCCAGCGGGTTGCCAATGGCTATGATTTCACCGAGTTGTTTGCCTGCTTGGAAGCCTGCATTACTGCGGAGCCCCCCCATGCCCCGGCGATTCAGCAGGAGGACGTGCCGCCCGCCCCGCCGGCACCGGATACTTCCTTTATCGCGCGGTATGGGCGGGTGCTGGTCAGTGCCGGGATCGCCGCGATCCCAGCCGCCTTATTCAGCCACCAAGCCCGCTTGGGTCTCAGTCCGCAGCAAGTCTGGTTTGTCGCTTATATCCTGTCCTATAAATGGACCACCGATCTGCCGTATCCCAGTCTAACCAAGATGGCCGCGCGCACAGGGTATACGCTTGCCCAGATCCACGTTATCAAAAAGAGTCTGGTCAAGCAGGGGTATCTCCTTGTGCACCCACGAAAGGCCCGCACGGGGGGTCGGCTGAGCAGTGCGTACGACTTTAGTCCGCTATTTGAGCAATTAGCGGCCGGGGTCACGCCCTCCGGTCCTGCCTCCCCCAACGCCCCACTTGATCGGACACCGCCGGTGGCGGCACCGCGGCTCCATCAACAGAAAGCCCGCTCTACCGGGGGGGATGCGCGACCGGTGGCCGCACTGGCGACCTTACCTCGGGCGCAGATAGCCGTGCGGGTAGACGCAGGAGTGAGCGGACCGCTGGTGGCGGTCACGGGGGGGCCGGACCGCGCGGGTACCTCGGCCGTGCCCTCCCCGCTGTCCCGCTCGGTAGGAACGCCACCCCCCTATCTGGAGCGGGTGCTCACGGATTTATCGCGGGAGTTGGGGGACGAGGGGCACACGCGGGCGAATATCACACAGGCGCACCGCTTGTGGCGCCGGGTGGAGGCTGTAAACGGGCTGACCGCTGCGTGCTTTGTCACCGAGTTTGTCCAGGTCGCCCGGCGGCGGACGCGCCGGGCGCAAGGGGCGCAGGGGGCGGGCCAGATCACCAACAAAATGGCCTATTTCTTCCGCATCTTGCGCGAACTAGTCGATCAGCAGGTGGCGCTGGGTCCTCCTTCCCAGCCTGTCTGCACTAGCGATTAGTGGTGCCCGTACTGGGGATATAATCAAAGGGGGGGCCTCCCTGCGCTACGGATGCGCAACGCCTAAATCACCTACGGCGGGCTGCCCGGCCCTCCCTGCTCAATAAAGGAAAGCGCCTCCACATGGAGGCGCTGTCTGTTTGTGTTGGGCAGGGGTTGGGAGAGAGTTATGCCCCAGGGGCCACTGATGCTTGGCCGCATCGCACGAGCCGGGGATCCGATGCCTGATCAATCGCTGACTCGGGATACGCCAGAAGACCAATGGCGTGCCAAGGGGCGCGATTCGCCACCATAAATACGCCCCCGCCAATTTTGCCATTTTTTGCCGATCTTCTGCCAAAAGACTGACCAAAAACCCCACATTGCCAAAGGGTTTTTTGCTTTAATGTCTCTACACAACATGCTACCGGCTTATTGCCAGGGTTGTCAACAACATCAATATTGCATTGAACCCTACGCGGGGGTGACCGGGCGAGGAGATCCGCCTGATGGGGATGCGACCGCAGACGCTAGTTGCGGCAGATGTTCGAGCGGCTGTGCTGTCCCCGCCTCTGGGGTTGTACGGGGTCAGTTATGTGGCCGCACACCTCGGGATTTCACGCGGCTATGTTTCGTTTCTGGCCCGCCATCGGATTGCGCCGTTCCTGCCGACTCATGTATGCCAGGGCGAGGCGGGAACCCGCAGCCAGGCGTTGTTTACCGCTGAGCGGGTGGTGGCGCTGGCCCACTCGTTTCGCCACCCCAGGGAGCCAGTCCTCCCCAGCGGTGAGGTTCTGCTGTTGTATGGGATCACTTATTTGGCTGTCGTGCTGGGTTATTCGCGAAATCGGATCTCGCCGCTGGTGCAAGAGCGCGTTTCTCCCTTCTGGCCCACGCATATGCTCCGGCGCGAGGATGGCCGCCCCGGAATCGCGCTCTTTACCGCGGAGCGAATTCAACACATTGTCCAGGTCCGTTGCGAGCAGGCTCTCTGTCGCCACTACGCCGCGAGCGGCCCCCTGGCCGATGGCCCCTTGCTGGGGGTTGGCGCGCACTCTTAGGGTCCGTAAATTTATAACTTCCCTCATTCGCCGGGATGCCACTTCCCCAGGTGGGGGAAGTTATAAATTTACGGACCCTTAGCAATGGCGGCGCGCTGCGGTGCGCGTACCGCGGTGGAGGAACTGAGATGACTGGCCAAACCCATCTGGCCTTGGGGTGTGCCGTTGGTGGCACGGTCTTGGTGGCCGCTGGGATGCGGGTGCCGGTCCGCGCCTTATTCGGCGAAGCGCTGACGCCGGCGGCGGCGGCTCGGTTCGCAGCGGCCGCGGGCCTCCTGACCCTCTGTATGATCAGCACCCTGTTTCCTGATTTGGACAGCCCGGAAAGCGAACTAGCACACGCGCCGCGCAAAGTGACCCAAGGACTGAGCCGCACCGCGCAAGCGGCGCTGGGGTTACGGCGGCGCGGTGCGGCTAGTCGGCTTCTACGCTTGCTGCTGGGGGGGATCGGGGGGGTCGGAGGGGCGGTGC
>JBBSAN010000733.1:0-3989 GCA_038252265.1 Chloroflexia bacterium | reverse complement strand
GCCGGGGTGGTCAACATCGGCATCGAGGGGATGATGCTGATGGGGGCGTTCGCCGGGTACGTCTTCGCGGTTAACACCGGCAATCTCTGGCTGGGGGTGCTGGGCGCGGTCCTCACCGGGGGGGCGATGGCCCTGCTCCACGCCGCCCTCGCCGTCACCTTCAAGGTCGATCAGATCATCAGCGGCACGGTGATCAACATCCTGGCGGTGGGGGTGACGGGCTACCTGTTCGCCCAGTGGTACGGGGCCAACGCGCCGTCCACCCCCGGCACCCTGCCGATGATCTACATCCCGGTCCTCTCCGACCTCCCGGTGGTGGGGCGGCTGTTCGAGCAGCAACCGATCGCCCTCACCGCCATCCTGCTGGTCTTCGTCGCCCACGGGGTCCTCTATTACACCCCCTGGGGCCTGCGGGTGCGTGCCGTGGGCGAGAACCCCAAGGCCGCCGACACCGTGGGCATCGCCGTCCACCGCGTGCGCTACACCAGCGTGGTCATCGGCGGGATGATCGCCGGGCTGGGCGGGGCCTACTTCGTGCCCGAGTTCCTGTCGAGCTTCAGCCGCGAGATGACCAATGGGCGCGGCTTCATCGCCCTGGCGGCCATGATCTTCGGGCGCTGGACCCCCATCGGGGCCTGGGGCGCGGCCCTCTTCTTCGGCTTCATGCTCTCCTTGCAGAACAACCTCCAGTCGTGCGGCGTGGATATTCCCTCTGGCATCGTCGGCATGTTGCCCTACGCCGCCACGATCGTGGTCCTGGCCGGCCTGGTCGGGCGCTCGTCCCCCCCGGCAGCGGATGGGGTGCCGTATTAGGGGTTGGGGGTTAGGGGTTGGGGGTTGGTGCGATAGGGGTTAGGAGTTGGGGATTAGGGAATGAGCGGGAGTGCCCAGCCAACAGCACAATTATTGCCGCCACGGGTGCCGCCGAAGCCGCCGGAGCCGTGGGCAGAGCGTGCCGAAGTGGGCATCATCCGTGAGATGCTGCTGGCCGGGGAACTGGCGACGCTGACCTCGGCGGGGCGCGGCGGGCTGGGCAAGACGGCCCTGGCGGCGAAGCTTGCCTGGGACCCGGCGCTGCGTGCCCATTTCACCGATGGCATCCTGTGGGTGAGCCTGGGGAAAACGCCCGATGTGCTGGGGGAGTTGGCCCGGCTGGCGGCGCGCTTTGGCGAAGATGTGAGCAGTTATGCCGACGTAGCGACGCGCAAAGAGGTTGTCTGTGCGTTGCTGGTGAATAAGCAGTGCCTGCTGATTGTGGATGATGCCTGGACGGCGGAGGCGGCGCGGGTCTTTTTTGAGCTTGCGCCCGGCCCGGTCCTGCTGACCACGAGGGTCAGCAGCATTGCCGATGAGATTGCGCCCGAATCGTTGATGGCGTTGGGCCAACTGCTGCCGGAGCAGGCGGTCAGTTTGTTGAAGCGGCTGGCTCCTGGGGCAGCGGCAGCACCCGAACTGCCCCGGCTGGCGGCCCTGGCCGATGGTTTGCCGCTGATGCTTTCAGTGCTGGGGCCGATCATCGCCAGGGCGGCGCGGCTGGGGCTGGGGCTGGCGAAGGTGATTGCAGAAATCGAGAGTCCGGTCTGGCGCGGCAACGCGCTGAACGGGGCGGTGGCGGCGAGTTTGGACGATCTGACCGAGGCGGATCGGCTGGCGTTTGCCCAACTTGCCGTGTTCGGGGCGCGCCCGGCAGATTTTGATGCGCTTGCAATCGCGGCGGTGTGGGAGGCTGCGGAAGGGGCCGCTGCTAGCCGTTTGGATATATTCGTAGATCGCAATCTGATAGATGCGGACGGCAAAGGGCGCTTTTCCCTCCACCAATCCATCGCCGACGCGGCCCAGGCCCGGCTACCTGCCGACGACCCCGCGCCCGCCCGCCACGCCGCCTATTACCTGGCGCTGGTCAACCGCGACCGGGAGGACTGGCGCACGATTGCCGCCGAGCTGCCCCAGATCCGGCGGGCCGGGGAGACATTGGCCCGTGATGCCGCCCAACTGCTGGAATTTATCTGGGCCATGCGCCGGTTCTGGGAACGGCAGGGGTTGGGTGCAGAACATCTCCAATGGAATGAGCGTGGTCTAAAAGCAGCCCAGGCGCTGGAACAGCAAGAGGACAAGGCAACGCTGCTGAACAACATCGGGGCGGTGTACGCCGACTTAGGGGGGGGGCAGCGGGCGCTGGAGTACTTTGAACAGGCGCTGCCGCTGTGCGAGGCGGTGGGCGACCGCGCCGGGCAGGCCGTGACGCTGACCAACATCGGGCGGGTGTACGACCGCTTAGGGGAGGGGCAGCGGGCGCTGGCATACTTGGAACAGGCGCTGCCGCTGCAAGAGGCAGTGGGTGACCGACGCGGGCAGGCGACGACGCTGACCAACATCGGACATGTGTACGCGGGCTTAGGGGAGGGGCAGCGAGCACTGGAGTACTATGCCCAGGCGCTGCCGCTGTGCGAGGCGGTGGGCGACCGCGCTGGGCAGGCCGTGACACTGTTTAACATGGCGAGTATTTCTTACAAAGAGGGTAATCTGGCTGAAACTGAACGGCTGTTGACTCAAGTGGTGGCTCTTGCTGAGGCAGTTGAGGATCCCAATCTAGAGAGACACCGCAAAGATTTATTATATATACGTGCGATGCTGGCGGAGCAAGCCAAAGGAAACCCTGGATGAATCAACCAACCCCCAACCCCCAACCCCCAACCCCCAGCCCCACCGCCTACGCCCTCGAAGCGCGGGGCATCACCAAGCGCTTTCCGGGCGTGCTGGCGAACGATCATGTGGACTTCGACCTGCGGGTGGGGGAGGTCCATGCCTTGCTGGGCGAGAACGGCGCGGGCAAGAGCACGCTGATGAACATCCTCTACGGGCTGTACCAGCCCGACGAGGGGCAGGTGCTGGTGCGCGGCAAGGCGGTCCACTTCAGCGGGCCGAACGCCGCCATCCGCGCCGGGATCGGCATGGTCCACCAGCACTTTATGCTCGTCCCGCCGCTGACTGTGACCGAGAACATCATGCTGGGTGACGAGGCGAAGGTGGCGGGAGTGCTGCTCGACCGGCGGGGGGCGGCGGCGCGCATCCGCCAGTTGTCGCAGGAGTACGGGCTGGCGGTGAACCCCGACGCCAAGATCCAGGACCTGCCGGTGGGCACGCAGCAGCGGGTGGAGATCCTCAAAGCGTTCTACCGCCGCGCCGACGTGCTCATCCTCGATGAGCCGACCGCCGTGTTGACCCCGCAGGAGGCCGACGACCTGTTCGGGATCATGCGCGGGCTGACGGCGCAGGGCAAGTCGATCGTCTTCATCACCCACAAGCTGCGCGAGGTGCTGGCGGTGGCCGACCGGATCACCGTCTTGCGGCTAGGGCGGGTGGTGGGGCACGCCACGCCGGGCGCGGCCACCGAACAGAGCCTGGCGACGATGATGGTCGGGCGCAGCGTGGCCCTGATGGGTGCCCAGGCCGCCGCCGGGGACGCTCCCGCCCACGCCCCCACGCTCGACGCCGCCCTCGGCCTCGGCGGCACCCCCCAGTCCGCCGAACACGAGGCTGGCCCGGCCCCCGCCCCCTCGTCACCAACCCCCAACCCCCAACCCCCAACCCCCGCGATCTTGCGCGTGCAAGACCTGACCGTGCGCGACTCGCGGGGGCAGGTGGCGGTCAACGCGGTCAGCTTTGCCATCGCGCCGGGGGAGGTGCTGGGCATCGCCGGGGTCGATGGCAACGGGCAAAGCGAACTGGTCGAGGCGCTGACCGGGCTGCGCGCCGCCCAGTCGGGCCAGATCTACCTGGACGACAAGCCCGTGCTGAACGCCTCCGCCCGCGCCCTGATCCACGCCGGGCTGGGCCATGTGCCCGAAGACCGGCACAAGTACGGGCTGGTGCTGTCCTACCCCATCGCCGACAATATGGTGCTCTCCACCTACGACGAGCCGCCGTTCGCCAGCGGGCCGGTGATGCAGGAGGGGGCCATCGCCCGCTTCGCCGCCGAGCTGATTAAG
>JBBSAN010000732.1:0-3992 GCA_038252265.1 Chloroflexia bacterium | reverse complement strand
CCCCCGTAATCTGCGCGGGTCACCCCCCCCTTATAACGTTCGGCGGGCGAATGGTTGCCCGCCTGCCGTGGCGTGGTTAGCGTCCGCCGTACTTCGCGTTGTAGCGATAGGTGCCGACTTGGGCTAGTAGGACCTCGAAGGGGGTCCCGGCATTCTCCGGATGGTACTCGAAGACGGCCCGCTCGAAGTATTGCACGGTGTAGGTCTTGCCGGGGTCCAGATCGCTGGCCTCGGTGAACTCATTGCTGATCGGCAGCCCCTGCTGGGCCAGGCCGCCGTGCGTCTCCCAGTAGGCGCGGAACTTGCCGCCGACCGTCTTGTTGGTCTCAGGGAAGAGCCGCGGGTTGGTCGTGCTGACCTGCTGGCCGGGAGCGCCTGCCGCCCCGTACTTGGCCTGATAGCGGTAAGTGCCGAGTTGGGCCAGGAGCACTTCAAACGGGGTGCCCGCGTTCTCCGGATGGTACTCAAACACGGCGCGCTCGAAATACTGGACCTGATAGGTCTTCCCGCGATCCAGGTCGCTCGCTTCGGTAAGTTCCCCGCTGATCGGCAGGCCCTGCTGCGATAGGGCACCGTGCCCGTCCCAGTAGTTCAGGAACACGCCATGGACGGTCTTGTTGGTTTCGGGGAAGGTGCGGGTCCCGCTGCCGGGAACGCCACTGCCGGGTGTGCGGCTCACTTCGGGATGCTGAGTCTCGGTCGCTTCGGGATGATGCGTTTCGGTCGCTTCGGGGTGTGCCGTCTCGGTCACTTCGGGGTGTGCCGTCTCGGTGGCTTCGGGACCGTGGGTCTCGGTCGCTTCAGGGTGGCCGGTTTCCGTGGCTTCGGGGCCGTGGGTCTCGGTCGCTTCAGGGTGGCCGGTCTCAGTGGCTTCGGGACCGTGGGTCTCGGTCGCTTCAGGGTGGCCGGTCTCGGTGGCTTCGGGACCGTGGGTCTCGGTCGCTTGTGCCGTTTCGGACTCACGTGCGGGGGCCATCTGCCCCGCCACGGATGCAGAGGCGGCCAGGACGCTCGGCCCACCTACGGCCAGCGCGGAAGCCATGGCAAACAAAAAGGCGACGGCCAGGGCCAGCCCGACAAACAGCACCTTCGGGTAAGTTCCAGATTTCATGCAGGTTCTCCTTATAATGATCCGCGAATCTGTCTACAATAAGCACGATTCGTGGCAGTATGCCCCAGGCGTCGTGGGGGATGATGAAATAGCTTGCAAGATTATATACGCCCGATAGTTACGAATCCTTCAATCTTGAGCCTCCTTGACCCAAAATTGGCGCGGATTGGTCTAGTTGGTGCCTGAGCGGGGGGATACCAAAAGACACTAACCAACGTGGCGCACCTGATGTGTCAGATAAACGTGTACCAAAATCATTATAAGGCGTGGAGGTGACGATTCAGGTGGTTACAGGTAGGCATCAGGTAACAGCAGGTCTGTCCATGCCTACCAAAAGCCCCGGTCCCGCGCCCCAGAGGAGCGCAGAACCGGGGCAGTACCCACGGCACAAGACCGGATAGACCGTTACAACTGTTCGCGCCCTGGCCGTGGCGCAGTCCAGGCCCGCCAGCGGGCGATCCAGACCTGCCGCCAGCCGGGGCCGCGCGCCCGCCAGGTGCCGACCAGGCCGTAGGGGAAGAACAACACGATCAGGATGTAGATCAGGCCGAAGATCAGCGGCCAGCGCGGGCCGAACGTGCCGTTGAGCCAGTAGCCCAGCAATTGCAACACGCCTGCCCCCAGCAGCGGCCCAACCAGCGTGCCGATGCCGCCGATAATGGTCATCAGCAGGGCGTTGATCGTCGTGTTGACATCGAGCAGCGTCGGGGTGGCGTTGAGGTTCCATAGCGCGTTCATCAGCCCGGCCAGGGCGGCCAGCATCCCGGCCAGCGTGACGGCGATCAGCTTGTAGACAAAGGTGTTGTAGCCGATCACCTGGGCGCGCCCTTCGTTTTCGCGGATGGCAACCATGACCCGGCCCGTTGGAGACTCGACCACCCGGCGCACGATCAGGTACATCACCACGCAGAAGGCCAGCGCCACGAAGTAGAAGCGCAGGCGCTCGTCGGTCGGGTTGATCCAATCGGGCACCGGGACGCTGTGCAGGCCGTCCTCGGCCCCGGTCACGTCGCGGAAGTCGGTCGCCTCGGCCAGGATAAAGAACATCTGGGCAAAGGCCAGCGTGACCATCGCCAGGTAGACCCCGCGCACCCGCAACGACAGCACGCCGATGACCAGCCCTTGCGCCATCGCCACCACCAGCACCGCCAGCACCACCTGCCAGAGCGCCCAGCCCGCGTGTTTGAGCAGGATCGCCGTGACATAGGCCCCGGTACCGAAAAACAGGGCGTGGCCGAACGAGAGGATGCCGGTGTAGCCCAGCAAGAGGTCGTAGCTCATGGCGTAGACGGCCAGGATGAATACCTGGGCCAGCATCCCCTGCCAGAACTTGGGCGTGCCCGCATCCACCGGCTCGCCGGTCAGCAGCGCCAGCACGAAGGGGAACACGGCCAGCGCGAGCACGACTGCCACGCCGACCCAGGCGCGGGGGAGGCCCCGTCGAACCACGCTCATTCTTTCCTCCCGAACAGCCCGGACGGCTTGAGTAGGAGCACCAGGGCCATCAGCAGCACCGTCGAGGCGCGGGCGATCGACGGCGAGAATTTCACCGCGTCCACCATCCAGGGCAGGTGGACGCCGGACAGGACCAGTTGGTCACCTACCGCGCGGGCCAGCCCAACCAGCAACGCCCCCAGCGCCGCGCCCGAATAGCTGCCCATGCCGCCGATGACCACGGCGATAAAGGCCAGCAGGAGGAATTCCTGCGCCAGACCGGGGTTCACCCCGACGAACGGCGCGGCGGCCACCCCACCCAGCGCCGCCAGCCCGGTCCCCAGCGCAAAGACCAGGGTGAAAATCCGGCGCACGTTAATCCCCAGCGCCTGGACCATCTCGCTATCCTGCACCCCGGCGCGGATGATCATGCCGAGGCGCGTCCGTTGCAGGAGGAGGGCGATGGCAACGAAGACGATCAGGCCGAGGGCGATGATGAAGAGCCGGTAGCTGGGGAACGGGCGGCCCATGATGCGGATCGCGGAGCAGTGGTTGCTGAACCAGGCGAGGAGATCGGGCGAGGGGCAACCCTTGCCGGGGGTGTTGAAGGTGGTGGGCATCTCCATGAAGAAGCCCGCTGGTCCCCAGACCCCTTTGACCAGTTCGGTGCCGATGAAGACGAGACCCAGCGTGAGCAAGACCTGATAGATCGGGCGCGAATAGAGCGGGCGGATCATCCCCCACTCGACCAGCCCGCCCAGCACCGCCCCGCCCAGCGCGCCAAAGATCAGGGCCAGCACAAAGCGCAGGTCCAACGACAGCCCAAGAATCCAGGTCTCGCCCGACGCGCGCACGGCGATGAGGGCCAGGGCGATCCCCAGGGCCACCGCCCCGCCGATCAGGCTGCGCCAGCCGGTGCCGGGGGTGCGCGACTCGGCAGCCTGCATCCGGGCCATGACGACGCCGAACAACAGCCCCGCCGCCGCCAGGCAGACCACCCGGATCAGATAGCGGTCGGGCGGCTCCTGCGCCTGGTCGGTGGCGACGGCTCCCCCGGTCGAGGTGGCCGAGTTTGCCGCCAGCGCCAGCAGATCGAAGCCCCACAGCCCGACCAGCGCCAGCCCGGTCCCGGCCAGCCCCACCAGCCCGTTCACAATCCGGTCGGTGCTCATCGTCCGCTGGAGCGGGCGCAGGCGGCCCACTACCCACGCACCGACGGCCAACCCGCCTCCGATTGCCAGCATAAACGGCAGTGTGTTGAGGATCATGCGCGGGTTGGCGTAAAGGGTGTACCCGAAGTAGGCCCCCAGCATGAAGAACAACCCGTGGGCGAAGTTGAGCACGTCCATCAGCCCGAAGATGAGCGAGAGGCCGGACGTGACCAGGAAGTACAATGCCCCCAGCGTCAGGCCGGACAGCAGCGTGGCCGCGATGATCCGCGGCTCAT
>JBBSAN010000731.1:0-3995 GCA_038252265.1 Chloroflexia bacterium | reverse complement strand
TGAGGCTGCCGAGGAGATCGTGGCCGAGTCGCAGGATACCAGCCGGGTGCTGGCGATCCCCGCCGACGTGAGCCGCGAAGAGGATGTGGAGCAGTTGATCGCTCGCGTGCTGGAGCATTACGGGCGGCTGGATATCCTGGTGAACAACGCCGGGCGGGCCACGCCGGGGCGCTTCAACGACCTGACCGACGAGGCATGGGCGGCGGACCTCGACACCAAGCTGTTCAGCCTGATCCGCTGCTGCCGGACGGCGATCCCGCACCTGCGGGCGGCAGGCGACGGGCGGATCGTCAACATCAACTCGATCTTCGGCAAGGAGCCGGACCCGACCTTCTTCGCCACCAGCACCAACCGGGCGGCCTGCCTGGCCTTCAGCAAGGCGCTGGCGCAGGAATTGGCTCCCTATGTGCTGGTCAACAGCGTCAACATCGGCTTCGTGGAGACGCCGCAGTGGCACAACATCCACGAACGCCGCGCCCCGGAGCAGACCCGCGACGTGTTCTTCGGCGCGATGGCCCGCCGCTATATCCCCCTGGGCCGCTTCGGCCAGCCCGACGAGGTCGCCGGGATGGTCGCCTTCCTCTGCTCGCGCCGGGCCAGCTATATCACCGGGGCGTCGATCGATGTCGGCGGGGGGATGGGGCATTACCTCTAGGAAAGCACTCGGTTTCTGCTTGGCTAATCGCTGCGTCCCACTCATCGTTCTTGTGCTTCTGGCGTGCAGCCTGTTCTTTGTGGCGGGCTGCGGCGTCACCTATGGGTGGTCGCCGCTGACCCCCTCTCCCTCTGCTGGTGGACGGACGCCCACTGCTGGCCCCAACAATGCAACCTTAAGCACCCCAACCCTCGCCCAGCCTCTTTATCCGACGGGTGGCTCCTTTGCGCCTGTCACCGCAGAAGACTACTTCGCGCAGGCTGTTGCCTACTCGATTAGTGGTGATCCCGATCATGCCATTGAGGCTTATGAGCAGGCTATCCGGCTGCGTGCCGATTATATGGAAGCGTATTACAATCTCGCACAAGTCTATTACCAGAAGGGGGATTACGACCAGGCCATTTCCTACCTAGATCATGCCATCAAGATCAAACCGACCAACCCCGATTTTTATGAAGCGCGGGGTATTGCTTTCGGACAGAAAGGTGCGTTGGATCATGCTATTGCCGACTTCGATCAGGCACTTACACTTAAACCAGATTATGCCGACGCATACTATGGTCGTGGGTTAGCCTACTCCAATAAAAACAACTATGATCGCGCAATAGAGGATTATACCCAGGCTATTAAATACAAGCCAGATTATGCCGACGCATACTATGGTCGTGGGTTAGCCTACTCCAATAAAAACAACTATGATCGCGCAATAGAAAATTATACTCAGGCTATTAAATACAAGCCAGATTATTGGCAGGCCTATCACAATCGTGGATACGTTTATGACAAGAAGGCAAACTATGAGCAAGCTATCGCGGATGCGACGAGTGCTATCCAATTAATGCCTCGTGATGCAGGAGCGTATGATAATCGCGGGCTGGCGTATTACCATAAAGCAGACTATGATCTCGCTGTTGCGGACTGTACCCAGGCAATACAAATCCGGCCTGATTATGCGAAGGCCTATTACGACCGGGGGCTTGCTTATGCAGCAAATGATGATCGCAGCCACGCTATTGCTGACTTCAAGAAGGTACTTGCGCTAAACAATGATCTGGACGTACAACGAGAGGCAACAGTGCAATTGCAGAAGCTAGGCGTGCGCTGACTCGTCCAAATCCAATAGACCTCCGGCTTCCGCCGCGCCTCCGCACAAGGGGCGCGGCATTGGTGTATAATAGACGGGTACTGTTTATGGGAGGAAGCCCGGTACAGGGCTACTATTGGAAACGCTTATGTTAGTAGGGACCGAACTATTGAACCCGGTGGCCGGGGAACTGGCCGGGCTGCTGGAAGGCTACCGCGAAGAAGTGGTGGCCTGCTGGGTGCGGCTGTTGCACAACCTGCCCGGCTCGCACTATACCACCGTGCCGCTGCTGGACTTGCAGGGGCAACTGCGCGAAGAGTTGCAGGCCATTGTCACCGTCTATCGCCAGGGCACCTATGGGCCGCTGGATGGGATCATCCTGACCGGGTGCCAGGACCAGGTGCGCGACGGGTTCAGCGTGGCCGAGATGATCCAGGGCAAGCTCCTCTTGAAAGAGGCGGCGACGCCGATCATCCTGCGCGAAGTGCAGAACCAGCACGATGTGGCCCTGCAAATGCTGGCCGAACTGGACCGGATTTTGCACTGGATCGTCATCCGGGTGAGCAAGATCTACTCGCTGCAACTGAACCAACTGCTGGCCGATCAGGTGGAGCGGCTGACCCACAGCGAGGAGCAATTGCGCGAGCGCAACGGCCAACTAGAGGAGCAGTCGAAGCAGCTGGAGCGGCGGGTGCGCGAAGTGACCGCGCTCAACCGCTCGACCGGGCTGATCGCCTCGACCCTGGAACTGGACAAGGTGATGGACCTGATCCTCGAACAACTGGCCGAGGTGGTGTCCTACGACAGCGCGACGATCATGTGGCGCATCGAAGGGGTGCTGCGGATCATCGCCTGCCGGGGCTTCCGCGACCCGACCACGGTGCTGGGCACGCGCTTCGACCCGCGCGTGAACGACCTGACCGCCCGGCTGATCAATGAGGCCGAGCCGATTGTGCTGGCCGACGTGATGACCGAGCCGACCTTCTACACCGACCCCGGCGACTGCACCCGCGCCTGGATCGGCGTGCCGCTGATCGTGCGTGACCAGTGCATCGGTGCGCTGACGCTGGACAAGTGCGAGACGGCCTTCTACGACGCCGAGGACGGGCACACGGTGATGGCCTTCGCCAACCAGGCGGCGCTGGCGCTGGAGAACGCCCGGCTCTATGACCGCAGCCGCGACCTGGCCGTGCTGGAAGAACGCAACCGGCTGGCCCGCGAACTGCACGACTCGATTTCGCAGATGCTGTTCAGCATGGTCTTGAACGCCGAAGCCGCCGCCGCCATGTTCGAGACGAAGCCCGAGGCGGCCCAGGTCCAGATCGGGCGCTTGCAGGAGACGGCCCACGCCGCGCTGAAAGACATGCGGACGCTCATTTTCGAGTTGCGCCCGGCCAACCTGGAAGAAGAGGGATTAGTGCCGGTGCTGAAGAAGCACGCCGCCCTGGTCAAGGAGCGCAACGGCATCGAGGTGCAATTCCAGGCCGACGGGCAGCAGCGCTGGCCGTTTCCGCTGGAAAAGGCGCTCTATCGCATCGCCCAGGAGGCACTGACCAACGTGGTCAAGCACGCCAATGCCACCCAGGCTATGGTCCTCCTCAAGGCTGAGGACGGCCATGTGCGGCTGACGGTGGACGACAACGGGCGCGGGCTGGCCGATTCGCGTAACGACGGCGGGGCGTCGCACAGCACGCTGGGCCTGACCAGTATGCGTGAGCGCGCCGAGCAACTGGGCGGCACCTTCGAGATCGGTCCGCGTCCCGACGGACCCGGCACGCGGGTCCGCGTGACCTTGCCCTATGAGAGTGATTAGGCGCGGGACCCGTGCGACGATGGACGCCAGGATCTGGCATTTAGTTGGATAGGCTGTTTATTGAACCATATAGATTTTGCGTGCTATATAAGGAAATAGATCAACCGTTGAACGCCCGGAAGGATCCCTTTAGCACGACCCTGCATCATTGATCTGAGATCTGATAGAAAGTTGTGCTCGTTATGATCTGGTTGCTCTATATGGCCGCGGTGCTGCTGCTGAGCGGCATTGTCGGGCTGCACCTGGGGCGCTTTCGCGCGGCCTATACCGAGATGACCGGCATGATGGCCGGGATGACGATGGGGATGCTCAACGGCTTCCTGCTCGGCTTCGGGGCCGCCGCCGCTGCCGTCGCCTTTACCCTCGGCCCGGCAATGTTCTGGGGCAATGTGGTCGGCATCGTGCTCGGGCTGGGGCTGGGGGCCTATTTTGGCCGGGCCGGT
>JBBSAN010000730.1:0-3996 GCA_038252265.1 Chloroflexia bacterium | reverse complement strand
TGCACGCTGGTCCGCGTGCAAGCGGTCTACGAACGCACCGGGCAGCCGACCCCGGCAGGTTATGAAGGTACGCGGCTGCGGCGCATCCACGAGGTCGACGTGGCCGGGCCTGCAACCGATGCCGACCCGGCCGCGATCACCTCGCTGCTCGATTTGTGGACGGGCCCCCGCAAAGGCATGCCGCCCACGAATAGCATGCGCTATTGCACGGCGTACTTCAAGACGGCGCTCTTCGATGCGTGGACGGTCCGCCACCGGCTAGCCCTGGGAGCACGGCCCCTCCTCGTCTCCGGGGAGCGCTGGGCAGAAAGCCCGACCCGATCCAAGCTACCGGCGTGGGAAGCCCGCTTGCCGTTACAGGCCAGCCGCACCTGGCCCCAGGGCTGGCAGATGACCTGGCTTCGACCGGGGATCGCCCTCCCCTTCCACGCAGTTACCCAGGCGGTTGTGGATGCGGATATCACGCCGCATCCGGCCTATTTTCTGCAAGGTCATATACTACCGGGGCTAAAGCCCCGTAGCTTGTCCCTGGCCCCCGCCACTCACCGTGTCGGCAGGAACCGAGACCATCGGCGGTATGACACCCGCCCTGGCAGCCAACGCCCGTTGCCGGATATTGACCGCCGCGTTATGGTCAGCGGGGGCAGCGAACCCACACTGAACACAGAGGAAGTGACTTTGCGATTTACGGTTCGCTTTGGCGATATGGCCGCAGGTTTGGCACTGACGCGATGTATTGCGCGGGTCAATCTGCTGCACCGGCACGCCCGCCAGCGCCGCCTTGTAGAGAAGGAACGTCTTGAGTTGGTAGAACGCCCAGTTCGCGTGCCGTGCCCGCTGCGACGGCTTAACCGTTACCCGGTTACGGATGCCCGTCAGGTTCTCGACGGACAGCCCGCGCCCGGTGTCTTTCGCCTTTTGCACGAGTTGCTTGCTGATGACGTGATTGGTGTTGCGTTGGAAGCGGGCTTGTTTCCCCGACAGCTTCCGCAGTTTGCGTTTGGCGGCACGGGTGCCCTTGCGCTGGAGGTTGCGGCGTCGATGGGCGGCGATACGCCGCTTTTGCTCGACCAGCGCGCCGCTGTAGCTCGCCCCATCGCTATCCGTCGCCAGATTGACGATGCCCAAGTCAACGCCCAGGAAGTCGTCTCCGCTGGCGTCGGGTTCCGGCACAGTGACGACCACGGCCAGGTAGAACGTGCCATCGCGGTAGAGCAGGTCGGCTTGCCCGCGTATGCCGTAGGCCGCGATGCGTTCGCGTTGGTAGCCGCCCATGATGAACTTGACCAACTGCCGCCCCTGCAAGGTCAAGAGGCTGGCGGTGTCGAGGCCCTTGAACGAGAGGATGCGCTCATCGTAGATCATCGCCCCGTGCGGACGAAACGTGGGCTGCCGTTTCTTGTCCCGCTTGTAGGCATCCCCCACTTTGCCCACCGCCCGCACGGTCATCTGCGCCGACAAGCCAAACTGGTCGCGCACGTCCCGATAGACCAGGGTTTGCAGCTTGACCGTGTTGAAGGTCTGGCTCTCCCAGGCGCGGGCGGCGACCGCGTTACACGCCGCGTTGAAGCGTTCCAGCGTGCCCAGCAGCGTTGCGTGTTGGGTGGGCGTGGGCAGCAATTTCAGCAGGAGGGTCAGTTTCATATGTCTAGGATATCACAGTTGAGGGAGATTGTCAACTTAGACCTGGCCGGGCTTTGCCGGGGCTCGAAAGGACTGGCGGCAATTCCTCCACTGGCCCTAAAGGGCCGTGGCTTCCTTGCTCGCCAAATCTGTGAGCATTCAATCCTGCCGACCAGCAGCCCTACCGACCAGCAGCCGAACGCCACCAAGCCTGCATCGAACCTAAACTTGCTGAGGCCAAACAGGCACACTGCTCAGCTCCCTCCCGGTCAGGGGGGGGAAGTTAGCGTTCGCGAAGGGCGTCCCGCTGAATTGGTCCGGCGTCAGGCCGCGCTGGAAAGCACTGCTTTAGACTGCATATAATCAGGCCCAAGCTAATCCAGGGGCTGCCCGCGCGGCCACGCCTCGTTCCCCCGCCCGGCCAGGCGGGGGTTGGCCGCGACCTCGAAGGCCGACGGCCCGCGCGGCGCGGGTAAGTGGGCGGTGGGCGGTGGTGCGGTAGGAGTTGGGGGTTGGGAGTTGGGGGTTGGACGTTCGCACTTCGCACTTTGCGCCTCACGCTGGAAGAGATGGCCGTACTTGCCCCCCGCCGTGTAATGCTCCGGATGCAAGGCAGCCCGCAACGCCCGGGGGGGCACCCCGCCCGCCCCGCGCGCTGGCCGCCGTCGGCCCTGCTGAACCAGGGCACGCAGACAGCCGGCGGGGTTCTGCACGTTGGGGCTGGCCGCGATGTGGGCCACCAGCTCTGCAACGTAGCCCGGCCCCTGTTCGTTTGCGGCGGCGACCTCCGCCGTGGCCTGGGCTTCTGCCGGGGCCATGCCGGTGGCTTTCACAATCAGCGCAGCGTCCGCTGCGATTTGTTGTGTTTGCTCTGAGGACCGTTCACCACCACCCTCCCCTACTGAGTTGGAGGGGGGTAGGAGTGGTGGATCTTCCTCAACACGATCTCCTTCCCGACGATCTGACTCGGCGGCAACTCTTGCTGGTTTAGACCGGCAAGAGTTGCCGTTCAAGACCGGCAAGAGTTGCCGGTCAGCCGGGGCTTGGGGACCACGGAGCGGGATGTGGGGGAGCTGGTAGAGGTTGGTCCGGCCCTGCCCCCGGCGGCGCAAGGTGACCAGGCCGATGGCGACCAGGGTGTGGAGGGCGGTCCGCACGGTGCGTTCGGCCACGCCGACCTCGGCGGCCAGGCGGGTCTGCCCCAGGTAGGCCGTGCCGCTAGCATCCGCGTAGCTGCGCAAGACATCATAGACGGTTTTTTGGACGGGCGTGAGGGTCCGGCAGCGTACCACGCTGACGGGCGTTCGCACGAAAAAGTCAGGCTGCGCGGGCGGCGTGTAGCCGAAGGCGCGCGGCGATGGTGACGGCATCGCGAGGCTCCTTTTGGGGTATACGGAGCCGACCCCCCTCTTGACAGGCTGCGCCCAATCTGCTATGATGTCAACAATCTAGCAGACAACGCGCTGCCCTCCACGAGGGTGGCTCCATTTTTTAAGAAACCCGCGAGTGCTTTGGCCGGCGTTCCGCGGGTTTCGGCTTTCCGTGGCCTCGTTATGTGTGATACGTAACGAGGCCATTCGGTTGTATTGGGCAGGCGCAGCGGGGCATCCGGTGCGAGCCTACACCAAGTGACTCAGAGTCTAGCACAAATACCCCCCCTTTGCCTAGACTCTCGTCCGTATTCGCATGATCAAGATTTTTTGATTCGGTGCCTTGCCCCCGTGCGGCAGTGCGCCGCCCCGCCGTATCCGCCTTTTACCGTGTGCTCTCTACCGATAGAACCACTCTAGCGCGGCCCCCCAGGTGGTCCAGGCCAGCGTGAAGGCCGCCAGCGTGGTGCCGGCGAGCAGTCCCCGGCCCACCCGGGTGCCCAGAGGCGCGTCGGCCCAGGTCAGCGCAAGCGCGCCGACCAGTACTCCCAGCAACGGCCCCCCCACCACGGGTAACAGCAGCCAGATCCCTTGCGCCAGCACGTAGAGGACGCCTGGATCCAAGGTGGTGGTATCGCCGCGCCACCAGTTGAGGGGATACCCACCCCCGCCGAGACGGCTCGCCTCCGCCAGGCGGTTGACATCCCCCATCTGCACGGGAAGAAACACCAGCAGCAGGTACAACCCCTCGATGGTGAGCAGCAGTGCTCCCGCCCCCGACCAGAGCCGCGGCCGTCGCGGTGTGGTGCGGAGCCTCGAACGGCGGGCGCCGCGACAGCGACCGGCCCACCGGCAGTCCCGCGAGCGACCGGATCGAACTCACCTCGAGCGCGGCCCGCGGCTCAAGATCGGGCAACAGGCCGGGCAGGCGCGCGGCAAGCATCGTCTTGCCTGCGCCCGGCGGGCCGAGCAGAAACGCGTGATGGCCACCTGCCGCCGCGAC
>JBBSAN010000729.1:0-4001 GCA_038252265.1 Chloroflexia bacterium | reverse complement strand
GGTCTCGGTGAACCCGGCGGAAAGGGCGTCAATCTTGGCAAGCTGGCCCCGCGTCAGGTTGTTGTTCGGGCGGAAATACTGGCCGGGGCACGGCTCGAACGCCCCGCCGCAAGGGTGCCGCCGACCACGTTGCGGCTCGCCATGCGCTCGATGTAGGTCCAGAAGGTGCTGCCGATGGGCACATCGCGGAAGGTCTGCTGGGTGCTCGGGACGGGGTCGGCCCAGGCGGCGGCGAGGCCGATCATCTTGCTGACCTGAGCGCGGGTGACGTTGTTGTTGGGGCGGAAGTAGGGCTTGGGCGGGCCATAGCAGGGTTCGCCGGGCGATCCACAGGGATAGCCGCCGATGATGCCGTGGAGGCCCATGCACTCGACATACTCATAGAACGGATTGCTCGGTGGTACATCCTCGAACTGGCCGGGATGCGGCGTCTGGGTGGGGGTGATCGTGGGGGTTGGAGTAAACGTCGGCGTGGCCGTGCGGGTTTGGGTTGGTCCACCTGGCGTCGGGAAGGGGATGGTGCAGTTATAATCTAGCACCAGGGTATGTAGCCACTTATCCCAGGCTGATATCGTTCCGGTTACCCGTATATCAAGCGGTCCCAACACCAGAACTGAGGACATATCGTCAAACGGGACGGGCACCAGCCACCATTCTTGCCCGTTCCAATACGCGATTTGACGATTGCCGCCGAGGACCCAGACATTGTTCGGGCGGGCTGATAGCGAGTATAACCCTCCGAACGGCGGAGCAGGCGCGAGACTCCAGGTGCTGCCGTTCCAGTGCAGCACCTGGGTGGACCCAATCGCCCAAACATCGCTCGGCGATGCAGCGGATACAGTATGCAAATCCTCCCTGGTATCCGGGCTATTGATGATCTGCCAGACCACGCCATCCCAATGGAGGATCAAGGAGTGCATCGTGATATTATAGAAGCGCCCCACCGCCCAGACATCGTTGCTTGCCAGCGCGACGACGCTGACCAGGGAATTGTTGAAGCCGGGCACATTGGGACTGGGCACGACCGTCCAGGTCTGGCCGTTGCTGTGTTCGATCAACGTCTGGGTGAACCCGCCCGGCGGCGTATACTCCCCGACCGCCCAGACATCGGTGGGCGAGATCCCTGAAATGCCATCGAGATACGGCTGGGCCGTCCCGACAGTGGCAATCGGCACCTCGGTACAGGCCGTGGCACCACAATGCAAGGAGATCGCTGGCAGTGGATCTGCGTTACCCGCTCTGCCGAGCGCCCAGGCTTCGTTCGGGCCGACTGCAGTCACCACAGACAGCCTGTTGTAGAGTGCGCAGTTATACGAAGGCATGGTGAGGTTGCCCCCGTGGGTCACCAGCGGCAGCGTTCCGTAGCAATTATCAGCGCTGGGGATGGACGTATGCCCAACGAACCAGAGATCGTTGGCTCCATAGACTGCCGCCGCGCTATAGCCCCCCCAGGTCCCGATCCACTCGCTCCAGCAGTAAATCGGATTGGGTGTCCGCGTGATCGTCGGCGTGTCGGTCGGTGGCGGAGTACGCGGCGGCTGGGTCGGGTAGGGGGGCAGGGTGCGGGTTGGAGTCGCCGAGGAGGGCGGGCCGGTCGGGGTGGGGGTGGGGCTGCCGGTCGGCGTCGGCGTCTGGCAGCCTGCTGTGTTAAAGTGGTAGACGATTTGCCGGGCGGTCATGTCACTAAGATCGCGATAGCCGACCAACCAGCCCTCTGTTCCGGCAGTGGTGAGCCCCTGCGGATGGACCTCGCCGCCAAAGGGGAGATACTCCTGTGTCCAAAACGACCCGTTCCAGTATAACAGGATATCCGATCCGGCGACTGTTCCATCGGTGACGGCGAACAATTCGCCCGCCGCCGAGATCGTCAGCGCGTAGTAGGGCAGATCGAACGGCACCGGCACCTGGCTCCAGGCCGTCCCATCCCAATGCTTGCTTACACCCTCCCCGACCGTCCAGACATCGTTGGGTGCCAGCGCGGCGACGGCATAGAGCGGGCGGTGAGTATCGGGGCCGGCGACCGTCTGCCAGGCGGCTCCATTCCAGTGGAGGATCAGCGGGTGGCGCTCACCGCCGATCCCGGTCTCGCCGACTGCCCAGACATCGTTGGTGGCAACGGCGGCCACTCCCGCCAGGATGTTGTTGACGCCGCTCACGTTCGGGCTGGGCACGCGGCTCCAGTAGCTACTATCCCAATGGAGCGTCAAGGTCTGGGTCAATGCGCCGGGCGTGCTGTCTGCGTATGACCCCACAGCCCAGGCATCGATTGCGCTATGCACAGCTAGCCCGGTCAGCACATTATCGGCGTTGGCGACATTGGGGCTGGGCACCTGGTACCAGCGTTTGCCGTTCCAGCGCATTGCTAACGTCAGCTCTGTCATACCGGTCATATGCATACCGACCGCCATGGCATCATTATCGGCCTGGGCGGACACTGCTCGCAATAGGCTGCTTCCACCCGGATCCTCATACGCGGCCAGACTCCAACTGCTGCCATCCCAGTGGTCAATGCGGAGTTTCGAGACGATGCCGGGGATGCCATCGCCCACGGTCCAGCCATCGCTGGTGCTGCTAGCGGAGACTCCATAAAGGTGGCTGTGCGGCTGATTCGGTCATGGTTTGTGGCTGCATACCGCAATAGTAATCGGGCGCGTCGTGCGCCGAGTCTGCATCTGGTATGGGCAGGGGCGTCGGATTGGCGGAGGCCGCCTTCGTGCCGGGCTGGACGATGATGATGAGGCCGAGAGCGATCAGAGACAACAGCGCGATGATGATCTTGCTGGCGTGCATACGGCTTCCTTTCTGTGGCGATGCGCACAACGTTTCTCATCAGGGCGGCTCATCATTCCACCGAAATCCTTATATTCAATAACGGATAATAAAAGCAAATTATTACATAGGTGTAGGTAGAATCGACGGTATAGGTAGAATCGACTCACTCGTCACCGCGTAACGCGCCGATTGGCTACTTACAGCAAACCAGGGTGAAATCGGTCACGCGCCAACCGGGGCCGCGCTCGATCAGGTGGACGCGGAGCAATTCCTGGTCGTCCTGCCATACGCCACCCGTGGGGCGCACCCGCCCGCTCAGGGTCACATCCATCGAGCCATCGGCGTTATGGGTCGAGTCGGCCTTTTGTGCGTCGGTTTCATAGCCAGCCAGCCGGGTGACGGCGGCGCTGGTGCGGGTGCGGGCATCGGCGGGGGTGAAGTCGGGGGCCCAGTAGGTCATGGCGTCTTCCAGTTCGCCGTGTTGCAGGTGGTAGAGGAAGTTGCGGGCGGCCCCGGCGGGGAGGCGGGTGGTGCTGATATCTTCGCCACAACCGGCCAGCAGGAGCAAGAGGACGATACAGAGCAAGCGTTTCAACAGGCGGGTACCTCATATCTTTTTCACCACGGAGACACGGAGACCACGGAGATCTGGGTAACCTCGGTGTGTGCTGTGGGGTGTTGCTCTCATTATACCGCTTGCGGTCGGGTTGACAAGGTCCGGTGCGGCTCGTATAATGGCCCCAACCGGGGGTATCAGTAGACATAACCCCGCATGTCCATGCTTTGGGGGAGGGTTTATGCGCCGTACCGCGTCGGATCTTGGGCTGTTTGGGCTGCTGGCCGTTATTCTGGGGGGCACGCTGGCCCTCACGCTGGCCGTGGTCAGCGCCAAAGGGCTACCGGCCCAGAGCCAGGCCGCCATTCAGGGCCAGATTGTGCCCGTGCCGCCCGGCACCTTTCGCCGGGAGGCCGACAACACCGTCACCACCAGCAGCTTGACCCTGCCCGCCGGGCAGACTCGCGTCGTCTATTCCGCCACCGTCGCGGCCCCGTTCAACTTCACCGACTTTGCCCTGTTCTGGCAGAGCAGCATCACGCCGAGCCTGCCGCTGACCTCGGCAGGCAGCCCCGCGGCCACGCCCACCGCCGCCGTCACCGCCACCCTGCCGATCACCCCCGGCTCGGCCCTCAGCGCCACCCTCCCGACCGCCGAAGGTGCGACCGCGACG
>JBBSAN010000728.1:0-4006 GCA_038252265.1 Chloroflexia bacterium | reverse complement strand
ATCCACCGCGGTGTTCCCGCTTGCCGTTATGATCGCGCGCTGGGTTGCCTCGCCTTTGGTCCGGTCCCGGCACACCAGGACGACGGTGGCCCCCATCTGGGCCAGGGCCAGCGCGGTAGCCCGCCCGATTCCGGAATTGGCGCCGGTCACCATGCAGATCTGCCCTTGCATATGGGTATGCGCTGTGGACATGATGTGATCCTTTCGCCTGCGTGCGCTGGGCCTGCCAAGATGCCTTGGCAGCCAGCTTTATGCGGGGTGGTTGTTCCGATCCATGGTGATGACGACTTTGCCTTTGGCGTGTCCGGCTTCCAGATAGCGGAGTGCTGCAGGAACCGCACTTAATGGGTACCGGCGATCGATCACCGGGACGACTGTGCCGGCTTCCAGCAGCTCTTTCAGAAACACCAGATCCTGCTGGTTGGGCCGCGCCAGCAAGTTGCCCATTTTCTGCCCGCCGGTCTTTGACATCCAGGGGCCTAGGAGCATCGCCTGGAACATTTGCGCCCCGGACCCGCCGCTCATGACATAAATGCCTGTGGGACTTAAGGCCCGCTGATAGTCGGCAAGCGGATGATAGCCATTCGCGGCCAGGATCAGGTCATACCGCTGCCCATTGTGGGTGAAATCTTCGTGCGTGTAATCAATGACCTGGTCGGCCCCCAGTGCGCGCACCAGGTCCATGTTCCCCGTGCTGCACACGGCCGTGACGTCCGCTCCGAACGCTTTGGCCAGTTGCACCGCAAACGTGCCCACCCCGCCCGATGCCCCATTAATCACGACCTTGTGCCCCGGCTGAATCTGGCCTTGATCGCGTAGACCCTGCAGGGCGGTGACGGCCGCCAGGGGGACCGCCGCAGCTTGCTCGAACGATAGATTGGCCGGTTTCAACGCTACGGCAGTTTCCCGCGCACAGACATACTCGGCAAACCCGCCCCAGCCACCCCCGGAGAGGTCCCCGAAGACCGCATCCCCGGGCTGCCACTGGGTGACGTTGCGGCCCACCGCTTCCACCCGCCCTGCGATGGCGGCACCGAGGATCGGGTGTTTGGGTTTGAGCAGCCCCGCGGTGAGGCGGACCAGGAACGGGGCCGCGCGCAGGAAATGGAGGTCCGCCGCATTCACCGCTGCCGCCTGCACTTTGATCAAGACCTCATCATCTTGGGGCGTCGGTTTTGCGACCTCTTGGAGCGCCAGAACATCCGGTGCGCCGTATTTGGTGTAGACCATCGCTTTCATGGGGTGATCCTTTCTTATTTTGGATGTGCTCAATCAACCTGCGTTTATAGCTGTTTTGACCGAGGCGAAAGCGATTGCACGGGTGTGTGCAATCGCTTTCATGCGTTTCAGACCACTGCGCCTTGCGCGAGCGCGCTGGTCAGCGGACGGCCTTCCGGGTTCCGCCACTTCCAGGCATACCCGACAATGAATGCCGTACACGCAATCTCGATCGCGGAGAAAAAGGCGTAATACAGCGTGGGCACGGCCACAAAGAGCGTCAAGGTCAGCATCGCCGTCATGATCGTGCCAGCGATGAGGTTCGCCCAGCGATTGGCCCGATACGGCAAGAGCCGCGACAGGAGCACCATCGAAATCGGAATCATCATGAAGATGGAGCCGCCCAACAGGAAGCCTTCCGTCAATTGCATGGACCCGTGTTTCACCGGATCCATGAGGGTGACCACATCCCCGTAGGTATACGTGAGCATGGCAAATAGCCACAGGGTCGAAAGTAGGACTGGCCCACCTTCCCTGGTGGGGGTCTGGTTGTTGGTCGTCATTGTTTCTTTGGTCGCCATCTTATTTTCTCCTTTTTAACTATGGCCGATGTCGAAGAGTTTCATTGCCTGGAACTTGCCTAAGACTGCGGTCGCCCCTCCTGTCCCTGGGCGGCTGAAATAGGTTAGAAATCGATCAAGGGCCGCTCTCCTTTCTCAGCCGCTGGCCTCCATTTACTGTTTGCCGTCCGACGCATCGGTCTGGTCGGGTTCAATGCGCCGGACCGCGAGCAAGGGCAGGCCTAAATCCCGCACTTTTCGGAGCACCCCATGCAACGCGGCCTGATCGACCACCGGGCCGGTTAACAGGGTATCGCCGTTGTCTTCCCACGTCAGGGTCAGGCCTCCAAACCAGGCGGCCCACTGCTCATCCAGGTGGCCCTGGAGGCGAATTTCATACCGGCCTGCCTCGTCCTGATCCGCCGTTGCGGCGTCTGGTTCACTCATGCTGCGCCTCGTGCCTTTTCCTCATCGAGCGGAAGCTCCGCGTGGTTGCAGTGGTTCTTTCCTTCCACCCTAGCATACCCACGAATGTGGTGAGGCCGCATCACCATATGTGGTGATGGATATGGTGATCTATTGCGCGGGCGGCGGGGCGGGCAATAAAAAGCCCGGCCGGTGGTGCGACCAACCGGCCAGGGCGGGGGGTGACGTTGGCGGGGTCATTATAACAAATCGAGTTCCTGCGCCCGGCGGACGGCCGCCCGCCGGCTGTTCACTCCGAGCTTGGTGTAAATGTTTTTGGTGTGCGTGCGCAGGGTGTTCAGCGACACCATGAGGGCGCGGGCCACTTCCGGGCCGGTCAAGTCGCTGCCGAGCAGCCGCAGCACATCCCGTTCCCGTGCGCTCAAGGGCTCGATCAACGGCGGCGTGCCGGGTGTTCGGCCTTCCGCCTCCCCAGCCGTCCCAAAGGCGGCCAGTAATTGACGCACATAGGTGGGAGTGGTACCGTGTTGCGTGGCCTCGCGCAGCAGGGCCGCCATGGACGGGCCTGCGTCGACAAAGATGCGGATGAAGCCGCCCGGCGCGGCCAGCGCCAGCGCCTCCTCCAGCCGTTGCACCGCCGGGTCCTGTTCACCCTGCGCCTGGAGCGCGACCGCCTCGAGCACCAACACCTGGAGCTGTTCATCCGGCCAACCCCTGGCCTCTGCTTGCTGGCGCAAAGGCTCCAGTATCGCCAGGGCTTTAGATGGGTCGCCCTGCGCTAGGTGGACCCGGGCCTGGCTGAGGGGGAGCTCGTGCGTCTGGGCCAGTTGCGCGGCCGCCGCCAATTGGCCCTGGTGCAGCAAGGTCAGCACCTGCGCGGCCGTCACATCCGGCAGCCGAAACCCGAAGTGATGCTGGCGCACGAAGTCGGCGGCCTCCGCCAACACCGCAACCGCGCCGGGCCCATCGCCCTGGGCCAGCCGCAGCCGGGCGAGCACCACCCCGCCGGCCGCGAAGGTGTCGACGCTGTCCATCTGCCGCGTCAGTTGGACGCATTGTTGCCCGTGCTGCTCAGCCGCCGCCAGGTCGTTCCATTGGTAGTAGATCCGGGCCAGGCCCAGATGCGCTTCGCAGGCAATCGGCCGCGGCGGATCACCAGCTAAAAGGAGGGCACGCCGGTAGGTCTCGGCCGCCAGCGCTAGTTGGGTGTCTGCTTCCTGGACCTGGCCCAAACAGGTGGTCGCCGCTGTCGTATAGATGGACGCCCCGAACGACTGACTGCTCGCGAGGACGTCGGCATAGGCCCGGCGGGCCGCGGCCCGGTCGCCCTGGAGCTGATAGGCATAGCCCAGCGTCCAGGTAGCGGCCGTGCGCAGCGGCAGGTTGGTGGCGGGCAGATACTCCAGGGCGCGGCGCGACTGGGCCAGGATGGTGGCGGCATCGTGCTGCATGACCGCCACCGTGGCCCGCAGCGAGGCAATACGCCCGACCAGGTCTCGGGTTTTGTCGTCTGGTTCGGCGCCTTGCAGGGCGGCTTCCGCCGCCTGGAGTTTCTCTTCGACGGCGGTATGTTGGCCGGTCATCATGAGGGCCGAGGCATACGTCATCCACAATGCGGGTCGGGCATCCAGTACGGGCGTGGGCAGTGACGCCAGCCAGTGTAGGATCGGGGCCCCCCCGCCACGAAAGTGCAGGGGCACTCCCGCTCCTTCAATGAGGCGCTCGGCGCGCTCCACATCATGGGCCGCCGCCGCATGCTGAAACGCTTCCAGCTCCAGTCCCTGGTCCTCATACCATTGGCT
>JBBSAN010000727.1:0-4017 GCA_038252265.1 Chloroflexia bacterium | reverse complement strand
CTTCGCTGCGCTCAGGATGAAAACGTGATGGTTGGTCAGTGTGGACCGACTTTGCATCGACCCGGGGTTTTCGGGGCTGCGGACCTTGACGAAATTTCGGAGATATGGTAATATAAGCGCGCAAGCAAATTGGAGGCGTGGTGTAGCGGCCTAACATGCAGCCCTGTCAAGGCTGAGATCGCGGGTTCGAATCCCGTCGCTTCCGCCAAAATCCCCAACCAACCCGGTTGGGGATTTTTGTGTCTCGCTCTCCCGCAGAGCCTGACGCTACCTCCGCCGCCGCCGATTTGACCGACGCCCTCCAACCTTTACACATATCGGCGATCTCGGCGCGAGATCCGGAAAGGCTCTAGCCAGCGCATAACCGATGTTGGCGATCAATGACAAGGAGAGGCCCGCCATCCGGCGGGCCTCTCCTTTGTGTCTGCTGGGGTGCCTCGGCATTATCGCCGCGCCGGGGTCTGGCAGTTGGGGAAGAAGGCTTGCGCGGCGATCTTGCTCATCTGCCCACGGGTGGCGTTGCTATTGGGGCGGAAGTAGGGCCGGTTGCCGGGCGCAACGCACGGCTCACCCCCGCCGCCACAGGGATAGCCGCCGATGATGCCCCGACCGGTCATCCGTTCGATAGAAAGGTAGAAAGTGCTGCCGGGCGGGGCGTCCTCGAAGGTCTGGCCGGTCGGGGTTTCCGTCCAGCCTGCCGCGCCGTTGGTGATCTTGGCGAGCTGGCCGCGTGTCACGTTGTTGCCGGAGCGGAAGTAGGGCCGGTTGCCGGGCGACACGCACGGTTCGAAAGGGCCGCCGCAGGGATAGCCCCCGCTGATGCCGCGCCCGGCCAACCGTTCGACCCACAACCAGAAGGTGTTGCTCGGCGGCACGTCCTCGAACGTCTGCTGGGTGCTGGGCACCGGGTCACCGAAACCCGCCGACTCGGAGACGATCTTGGCGACCTGCCCCCGCGTCACGTTGTTGTTGGGGCGATAGTAGGGGCCGGGGCATGGCTCACCGGGGCCACCGCAGGGGTAGCCGCCGACGATGCCCCGGCAGGCCAGGCAGCGGATATAGGTGTAGAACGTGCTGCCCGGCGGCACATCGTTGAACGCGACCGTGCAGACGGTCGGCGGGGGCGGCGGCGTGGCCGTTGGCGTGCCGGTTACGGTCGGCGGGGAGACGCTGGCCGTCGCGGTTGGGCTGGCAAACGGGGTGCGGGACGGCGTGGGCGACACCACCGGCGTTGCGGTGACCGTCGCCGTGCTGGTGGGCGGCGTCCCGGTGCGGGTGGGCGTGGGCGTGGGCGGGCCGCAAGGATCGGTGTAGTGCAGGATGCGGGTTTGGTTGAACCCGGTGCCCACCGCCCAGACATCTGTCGGTGCCAGGGCCACGACGCCGCGCAGCAGCCCCCCCGGATTAGGCATCTGGCTCCAGGCGCTGCCGTCCCAGTGCAGAATCGCGCTGTTGCCTACCACCCAGGCATCATTGGTCGTCCGCGCCGCTACCCCGTACAACGGCAGCACGTTCGACGTGGGCGACAGGTTCCAGGTGCTGCCGTCCCAGTGCAAAATGCCCCCGCTGTTGCTCACCGCCCAGCCGTCATTGGGGGCAGCGAAGGCCACGCCGTACAGCCCGCCCACGCTGAGCGTGGGGGTGATCACGCTCCAACTGCTGCCGTCCCAATGGTCGATCAACGACTGGCTACTATTCTCCCCCACCGCCCAGACATTGTTGCTCGCCACTCCGGCCACGCCATAGAGCGGAGGGATACTAAAGACGTGCGGGCCGGTTACCTGCGTCCATTGCGTGCCGCCCCAATGGAGCAACAATTCATTCCAGCCCGTATACCGGTAGATGCCCGCCCCCCAGACGTCGTTGGCGGCCAGCATGGTCACGCCGTTGAGTTGATTGTAGTAGTTGAAACCGGGACTGGGCGCGGAGACATAGGTCCAGGTCGCGCCATCCCAGTGCAGGGTCAGCGATAGTTCGCCGCCCAGGCTGTTGTTGTGGGCACGGCCCACGGCCCAGCCATCATTGGCGGCGCGGAAGGCCACGCCGTAGAGCTGATTCGTAGAGTCGCCGGGGCTGGGGCTAGGTACCTGGTTCCACGCGGTGCCGTCCCAGTGGAGAATGAGCGTCTGCTGGAGCGTGGTGGTCGTCGTGTAGTAGCCGACCGCCCAGATGTCGTCCGCCGCCACCGCCGCCACACCGTAGAGGTAATTGGTCCCCGGCCCGACGTTGGGGCTGGGCACCACCTGCCAGGCACCCCCACAGGCGGGCGTCGCGGTGGGGGTGCCCTGGGCGGGCGGCAGCGCCGCCGCAGGAGCGATGGCGCGGGCCGTAGTGGGTGCCCCCTCAGCTCCTCCACTGAGCGCCGCCACTCCCAGCAGCCCCAGCAGGCCGCTCAGTCCGATCAACAGCAGCACTCTGTACATACCCGGCTCCTCGTATAATAGAATCAAGTCGAATCGAGAAATCGAATCGAATCGTCGGTCTTCGCAGGGTGGTGAGGTTCCCTAGCTCCGAGCGGCCTGGACCGCGTCAGAAAGAGTAACCCCCACCCTGTCGAGGCTGGTGCAGTCTGGACCGTATGGTGTGGCTCGACCACGTATTACGAGGGTAGATGCGTCGCCTCCCGAGATCGACTGGCCCGCTGATCCTTAGCCTGGGAGGGTACCCATGTCCCACTCTACCGCTCCGGCCTATCACCTCTTTGTGGGGGCCGATATCGCCGCCCGCTCCTTCACCGTCGCCTGGGGGCGCGCCGACACCCCCTTGTCCCGCCCCCTGCGCTACGAGCAAACCCCGGAGGGCTATGCCGCTTTGCTGACCGCCCTCGCCGCGAGCGGGGTCGCCCCCGCCCAGACCCTCGTCGTCATGGAAGCCACCAGTACCTATTGGATCCAGTTGGCGCATGCCCTGCACACGAGCGGCTATCATGTCAGCGTGGTCAACCCCAAGCAGGCGCACGACTTTGCCAAAGCCGTCTTGCAACACGCCAAAACCGACCCGCTGGATGCCAAAATGCTGGCCCAACTCGGGGCCAAACTGACCCCGGCCCGCTGGACGCCCCCGCCTGCCATTTATCATGAGTTGCAGCAGCGCCTGGGCTGGCGCGATAGCCTGGTCGCCCTGCGCACCCAGGTGCGGAACCAACAGCATGCGCTCCTCCACGAGCAGGTCGTGGTCGGCGCGGTGGTGGAGCACCAGACGGCCTTGATTGCCAGCCTGACGGCGCAAATCCAGGCCGTGGAGCATGAACTGACCGCGGTGATCGCCACGGACCATGCCTGGACGGCCAGTATCGTGCGCTTGCAAAGTATCCCCGGCGTGGGGTTGGTGACGGCGGCCTGGCTGGTCGTGGCGACGGCGAACTGCACGAGCTGTGCGACGGTGGCGGCGGCGACGGGATACGTTGGGTTAGCGCCGCACCCGTGGCAATCGGGCAGTAGCGTGCGCGGGCGGCCGCACATCGGCCACCACGGGCACGCGCGACTGCGGCGGGCGTTGTACATGGCGGCGGTGAGTGCGGTGCACTGCAATCCGATCCTCCGGACTTTTTATGTCCGCTTGAAGCAGGCGGGCAAGGCGGCCAAAGTCGCGCTGTGCGCGGTGGCCCGCAAGATCCTGCACTTGGCGTGGGCACTGGTCACCAAGCAGCAGCGCTTCGATCCCGAGTACGGCCAAGCGCGCCCGCAAGCGGAGGCGGCTGCCGCGTGATGGAGCAGCCCGCTGCGGCGGGCGCGGGAGCACAATCGGAGCAGCGACGGGGAGGCCGCCCGGCCAGACGACCCCGTGCCCCCGCCAGCGCAACGGGACCGAGAGGATCCACACTAACGTATAGCGCCCATTGTGAAAACTCGTGCCTTAAGTACTTGACAAACATTACCGTATCTTTCTGGCACACGGGTCATTTGACGCACCGGCAGGATCGCCGGCCACGCGCGGGGAGCGATCACCCGGTTCCTGTCCCCTTTCTTTTATAAAACGTAACTACTCAGCCTACTTTTTGCTCGATCAGCACAAGAT
>JBBSAN010000726.1:0-4019 GCA_038252265.1 Chloroflexia bacterium | reverse complement strand
TTCGCCGCACCGAACGAGTGTTTACCCAGCGGCCCGCCACGGCGCTCCCGGCGTGGACGGGGCGGGGGCGCAAACCGCAGCGGGAGCGACGCGTCCCGGAGAGTGCCGCCGCGCAAACGGTTGTGGAGGGGGCCGCCGCGATACCGGAGGCGGCGTGGTGTACCTTGACCGTGGCCGAGGGGGCACACGGGCCGCGCCGCTACCAATTTGTAGGCCACCGCGTCTGGGAGTGCCGCGACGATTTGCCCGGGCGCGCGGGCTGGTTGGTACTGCGGCGGCCCCGGGCGGGCGGCGCGGTAAAATACGCCCGGTCGAACGCGCCGGCCACGATCCCGCTGGTGGAAGTGGGGGCAAGTGGGGCGATCTGCTGGAACATCGAGACCGAGTTTGAGTGGTCCAAGAGCGCGGCCGGGTTGGTCGAGTATGCAGTCCGCAGTTGGGAGGGGTGGTATCACCCTATGTCAGATCGCCCGCCGCACCAGGCGCATCGTGCAAGGCAACCGCGGCTTCACCGTCCGCTATAACCTGGTCGGCCTGACGCTCGCGGCCTGGGCTTCCTGCCGCCCATATTCGCCGCAGCGGCACAGTCCTTGCTGGACTTGGGGATACTGGCGAACTCGTCCCGGCTGCTCAACCAGAAATAGGCGGCGGCGAGGCGGAGGATCATGGGGTATGGCGACGCGCGCTGTTGAGGACTACCTCAAGGCAATTTACAAGCTGCAGCAAGATGGCTCCCGGGCTACGACCAATGCGCTAGCCGAAAGGCTGGGCGTACGCGCCGCCTCGGTGACCTCCATGCTCCAGCAGCTATCGGAGCAGGGTCTGGTCGATTACGTTCCGTACCAGGGGGCCTACCTCACCGCAGCGGGCCTGGTGCTGAGCCTGCGTGTCATCAGGCGGCATCGCTTGATCGAGCTGTACTTGAGCCAAGAGCTCGGTGTGCCCTGGGACAGTGTGCATGAAGAGGCGGAGCGCCTGGAGCATGCTATCTCGCCGTATCTTGAAGAGTGCATCGACGAGAAGCTCGGCCACCCGCGCTTCGATCCGCACGGCGCTCCCATCCCGCCAATGCCGGGGCACTAGCAGACGGGCGTCTCCGGACCCTTTCAGCGGTCGGCAGGCGGCGCACTGCCGACCCGCACGAGCAGGAGCGGCTGACTCACTTTGCCAATGATGCGGGCCGCCATACTCCCGACCCAAAAAGCCCCGAGCCCCGCGCGGGCGTGGGTGGCGAGCACCACTAACGAGGCGCCGCTTTGTACGGCTGCTTCAATCAGGTTGGGGGGCGTATCGCCCCGCCGCACTTCGGCGCGTGTGTCAATCCCCTCGCGTATGAGCGTCTCGGCCACCGCCTGCAGGTACGTGCGCGACTCTTCCTCCTCCGCGTCCAATGTCGCTGTCGTGGCAATCGGGGTCAGGCGAGCCCCCGCTTGTTTATCGCCGGTCAGGGTTCCGATCGTGGGGACGACATGCACAATCTGGACTTTGGCCCCACAGACGCGGGCGATCTCCGCAGCCACCGCAAGAGCCGCTTCTGTTGGGTGGGTGGTGTCGAGGGGTAGCAGCACCGTTTCCAGTCGCAAGAGCGGCTGCATATCGGGGCGCACCAGCAGCACCGGTGCCGTTACCCGCCGCAACACTTGCTGGGCGATGCTCCCCGACACGACCCGGCGCAGCCCACCCCGGCCATGCGTGCAGAGGGCGACCATGTCCGCCTCCAGCTCCGCAGCGTGCGCGGCGATGCTACCGGCGACATCCTCCTCCTCCGTGGCGTGGACATGCTGCTCCACCGCAACGTCGGCCGCGAGCCGCTGTGCTAGCGCGCTCAGATACTGCTCAGCCCCCGGCGCGGAGGTCAGGTGGGGCTCCCCATGGACCTTTTCCGGGGCATGCTCCTCGATGATATGAAGCAGGCTTATCTTGGCGTCCAGACAGCGGGCCAGCACCACGGCCGCCGCCAGCGCCGACTCGGCCAGGCGTGAGCCGTCCAGGGCGACGAGAATGCGCCTAAATCGCTGGCTCATAGGCCGCCTCCCAGGAAGGTCTGGTAAAGAAGATAGAGGTTGAGGGCGACAATGACCGCGGCCACGATGCTGGCCGCAAGCGTCGTGGGTCTGCTGTTGGTCAGCGCGCCCATCAGGTCTCGTCGGCGCGTGAACATCACCAGGGGTATGAGCGCGAAGGGAATGCCAAAGCTCAGGACCACCTGACTAAGAACCAGGGTCCGGGTCGGATCAAGCCCGATCGCGATCACGATGAGCGCCGGGATCATCGTGACCAGGCGCCGCAGCCAGATCGGGATCTTGCGCCGCAGAAAGCCTTGCATGATCACCTGGCCGGCCATGGTGCCGACCGTCGACGAGGAGAGACCCGAAGCCAGGAGCGAAATGGCGAATATGGTACTTGCCGCGCTACCAAGCAGCGGCTCAAGGGTGCGGTGGGCCTCTTCGATGCTGGCGATATTGGTCAGGCCATGCTTAAAAAACGTTGCGGCCGCCATAATGAGCATCGCCCCGTTGATCAGCCCGGCCAGGCTCATCGCGATAAGCACATCGATCAGCTCGAAGCGGAACAGCCGCTTTTGCTCTTCGGGGTCGCGCACCACGATCCGGTTTTGGGTGAGAGCGGAATGCAAAAATATGACGTGCGGCATCACGGTCGCACCTAAGATGCCCACCGCCAGCAGGATGCTCTCGGTGTCGGCAAACTGCGGGGTGACGGCGTGCAGACCGATCAAACCCCAGTCCGGTTGGTCCAGGATCGTCTCGATGAGGTAGCTAGCCGCGATCACGGCCACCAGCGCGGCAATGACCGCTTCGAGCGGGCGGAAGCCACGCCGCTCCAGCCCCAGGATCAGGAAGGTGGTGATGCCGGTGAGGATGCCGGCGGCAAAAAGCGGTAGATGGAATAGGAGGTTGAAGCCGACGGCAGCGCCCAAAAACTCGGCGAGGTCGGTGGCCATCGCCACGATTTCGGAGATCCCCCACATGCCCCACACGACGGGTCGGGGGAATTGGTCCCGGCAGACCTCCGCCAGGTTGGACCCCGTGGCGATGCCGAGCTTGGCGGAGAGAGACTGGATCAGCATCGCCATCAGATTGCTGGCGACGATCACCCACACCAGCAAGTAGCCGTACTGGGCGCCGCCCTGTATATTGGTGGCAAAGTTACCGGGGTCAATATAGGCGACGGAGGCGATAAACGCGGGTCCCAAGAAGGGCAGGGCGCGGGCCAAGCCCCGCCTTTTACCGCGACCCTGCAGCACTTCGTGGGCCGCAGAAACGGTGCCGACGTCACCCGGGCGAACCTGTTGTGGCGCACTCCCCGCTCTGCCGTCGGGCGGTCCTGGTTTGCCCACGGTACTGTGCATCCCATCACCTCGTGAAGGCAGATAGCAGATTTAGACGAGCCTAACATTTAGGTATAGCTAAATATAGCACCGAATCAGCAGGTTGTCAATAGGGGCCGGTCGATTCGCCTAACATTCGCGCTGTATTCCCCGGTCGTTGCTGTTCGCTCACACGGTAAGCGGCCTACCAACCAGGTGGAGAGCGCCGGGTGTCGGGCAACGCCCGCCTTCGAGATAGTGTCTATACTCGCCTTCAGGAACGCCGGGCCGGGGCTACGACCGGGCCGATGGCCCGGCAACGATGTCTCATGTCCCGATCTCCGCGCCCGGTCGCGGTTATGGGCGCCAGTCCCAGCGGATGGGCCGCCGCTGCCCAGCTGCTCGGCCGGGGAGAAACCGCGCTCACCGCGTGCAGTACCGGCGCTGGCGTCTGGCTGCCGGCGGGGCGCTGGCGATGGGCCCGGCGGGCGCCCATCACCTGGCAGCAGGTGGGGTCGCGGATCAGGCCCTAGCGCCGCCCCACTCCCGTTTGACTCCTGGCTGGGCCTAGAGTACACTGCCGTATGGTCGCTTCTGTTCACCAAGAGGCGCGATTCCAGCACCCCGCGCCAATAGGCGCGGGCCGACCCCGCTCGGCCCGCCCACAACGCGCCGGGTGCTGATCAGCGAC
>JBBSAN010000725.1:0-4024 GCA_038252265.1 Chloroflexia bacterium | reverse complement strand
GCCGCTCGCGGCAGCGGAAGCCGCGTTGGCCGAGAAACTCGGAGTCCAGTTGCTCGCCTATGGCTCGCCCGGCTACCCGTCGCTTCTCGCGGAAACCCCCGATGCCCCGCCGATCTTTAATGGCGTGAGTAATCGTGAGCCGCTGCTGATAGCAACTGATGGCGCGCTCCATCTCTCCGAGCGCCGCGTAGGCCAGACCCAAGTTATTTAGCGCGTTGCCTTCGCCCCGCTGGTCCCCAATCTCTCGGTCAATCGTTAAGGCCTCTTCATAGTAGCTGATGGCGCGCTGCATCTCCCCCACATTGCGATATGTTTCGCCCAGGTTGTTTAGCGCAATCCCCACGTTCCGCCGATTCCTGCTGGCACGAGCCACCGCCAGGGCTTGCTCAAGATAGTCTATTCCTCGTTCTATTTCACCTATGTTGCAGAAAGTGGTTCCCAGGTTGCCGAGCGCACATTCCTCGGCTTCTTGGTGACCACGGCGCCGGGCAGCGGCGAGCTGGCTTTCCAGTTGGGGAATGCGCTCCCGCTGCTGGTGGTAACGCAGATCGCCAGTATAAGCGGTTGCGTTCACTAGGTTGATCAACAGAATGTCGGTGTCCTCGGTGGGTCCGCTTGGCGGAGACATCAGCCAACGCCAAGCGGCGTCGATTTGCCCTCGCTCATCATCAAATTGCGCCAACGCCCCTGCCGTGCCTACCCCCCCTTCCAAGTAGTGTTGATTGGTTGCGTTTGCCATTGCGGTGTAGTGTTGAGCGTGCCGGAGTTTAGCTTTGTCTAATGAAGTCATTGGAAACCTCCTTCTCTAAGGAGCAAGTGTCCGGACCAGCAGGTTTCGTCTTCCCTCAAGCACTCTTGCCACCTGCCTTGCCCGGCGGGGGCGGCGGGTGGGGCATCGCTGGGTTCTTCGATTGCCCGTCCTTCTCACCCGGACGCGGTGTGGCGCGGTGCGCGGTTCTGTCCTCCGCCAGCGCCCGGATCCCCGCGACTTGTGTAGCAGCGGCTGCCGCATCCGGGCGGCCAAGCGCGCTTTCGTACTCCACCAGCTCCTGCATCAGCTCTGCGGCCCGTAGCGGATCGGTGCCAACCAATTCAAGGCCCAGGTTCCAGGACGCTGTCGCCGCCCCCTCCCGGTCCCCGCTGGCGCGGGCTATCGCCAGTTGTTCTTCATAACAGGCGATGGCGCGCACGGTGTCCTGCAAGTCGGCGTATGCCGTCCCCAGGTTCCCCAGCGTGATGCTCTCGCCCTGCCGGTCACCGGCCGCCCGCGCCAACGCGAGATGCTGCTCGAAATATGCAATCGCTGCCTGTACGTCTCCCTGCCGGTAAGAGGTATTGCCCAGATTACCCAGCGCGTGGCCCTCGCCTCGCCGATCCCCGATCGCTCGTGCCACGGCTAGGTGCTGTTCGTGATACGCACGCGCTGTTTGGATCTTGCCCAGCGCGGTATAGGCGACCCCCAGGTTACCAAGCGCATCGCCTTCCGCGGGCTGATTACCGATGGTCCGGGCCAGTACGAGGTGTTGTTCATGGTAGCCAATCGCCCGCGCCATGTCCCCCAGCCGGTAATAAGCCAGTCCCAGCCCGCCGAGCGCGGCGCCCTCCCCTCGGCGGTCGCCAATCGCCCGCGCGATCGTCAGATCCTGTTCATAATACGCGATGGCGCCCCGGACCTCGCCCAGGGCAGCATGGGCGTGCCCCAGGTTGCCCAGCACCGCCCCTTCGCCGCGACGGTCGCCCACCGCCCGCAGCAAGGTCACGGCTTGCTCGTAGTACCCGATCGCCGCACGAATCTGCCCCAGCGCTATGTGTGCCACCCCCAGATTAGTGAGCGCATTGCCCTCGCCCTGCTCGTTGCCCGTCTCCCGCATAATTGCTAACTGCCGCTCGTAATAGCCGATAGCCTCCGTCACCGCTCCCAGCGCGTAATGGGCGCTCCCCAGGTTGCCCAGCATCGCGCCTTCGGCCTGCCGATTTCCGCTGGCCCGTGCGTTTGCTAACCGCTGCTCGTAGTATCCAATAGCCCGCTGCGCTTCGCCGAGGTTCCTATATGCGCTGCCCAAATTGCCCAGGAAAGTGCTTTCCGCTTCCGGGAGACCCAGTCGCCGCGCCGCTTCCAGCGCCGCTTCAAGTTGCGGAATGCGCTCCAAGCGCGGGTGATAGCGCAGGTCGCCAACGTATGCCGTTGCGTCGGCATAAGCGATACGCAACTCATCGGTCGTGCGATCTGGCGGATGGGCCCGCACCCAGGCCCAGCCAGCGTCGATCTGCGCCCGCTCCTGGTCGAACCCCGCCAGGGCGAGGGCGACGTTCTCCGCCCCGCGCGCATAGAGGTCGTCCACCTGCGCGCTTAACGCAGCATAGTGTCGGGCGTGCCGTAGGTTAGCAAGATAGAGACTGGGCATAAGTCATTCGTCATCTATGCTGCCGCCCGCTACTCCGCTCAC
This sequence comes from Chloroflexia bacterium, assembly GCA_038252265.1. Taxonomy (GTDB): domain Bacteria; phylum Chloroflexota; class Chloroflexia; order QHBQ01; family JAICKM01; genus JBBSAN01. The sequence continues at coordinate 1,577 of JBBSAN010000725.1, read as the reverse complement.
GCGCTGCTCTAGGCCCGCTACCGAGGCCTAAGCTGCGCGACTGCCGGATATTCGGCTGCCTGCTCGTAATCCACCAGCACCTGCATCAAGCTTGCCGCACGGGCCAGATCCCCCTGTGCCTCCAGGACCAACCCCAGGTTCCAGCTTGTCCATGCCAGCTCTTCCTGATCGCCCAATTCACGTGTGATCGCCAGCGCCTGCTCGTAGTAGTCAATGGCCTCACGCACCTTCCCGAACACCGCGTAGGCGGTTCCCAGGCGGTCCAACTCCTGCCCCGCACCCCCTCGGTCCTCGATACATATAGTAAACATCACTGAGTAACACAGCTCGCCGCAGCTACCACTTCCCGATGCTCTTGTCTGATGGTTTCGCGAGAGATGGTGAGGATGCAGCGTGCTGTACGAGCTTATCCTGGTATCCCCTCCCTATTTGCACACGTATCTGGGCTACATAGGTCTCGCGTTGGTCGGCATCGGGGTGGCCGATCTCGCGCAGATAGCGCACACAGGCTGCCAGCAGTTCGACCGCCCGCACAAGATCTCCCACCGTTTCCCAAGCCAGGCCCAAGTTCCAGCAGGCTAGCGCCTCCCCTGCGCGGTCTCCGATCTCGCGGGCGATCGCCAAATCCTGCTCATAATAGCTAATCGCCCGCTGTGTGTCTCCCAAGCGCCGGTACGCGATCCCGAGGTTGCCCAGGGCGCGGCCTTCGCCCGCCCGATCCCCGATGGCCCGGGCGATTTCCAACCGCTGCTCGTGGTAGTGGATGGCGCGGCGCAGATCACCCAAGTCCGCATAGGCGATTCCCAGGTTGCCCAGCGTTTTGCCCTCTCCGGCCCGGTCGCCGATCCGGCGGGTAATCGCTAACACCTGCTCAAAGTAGCCGACGGCCTGATGGATCTCTCCCAGATCCATGTGCGCCAGCCCCAGATTGCCCAAGGCGCGGCCCTCCCCGCGCGTATCACCGAGCGCGCGAACGATTGCCAGATCTTGCTCAAAGTAGCCAATGGCCTGGCGGACCTCGCCCAAATCGGCGTAAGTCAGGCCCAGATTGCCGAGGGTTGTACTCTCCCCACGCTGGTCACCGAGCGCGCGAACGATTGCCAGATCTTGCTCAAAGTAGCTAATGGCCTGGCGGACCTCGCCCAAATCGGCGTGCGCTACCCCCAGATTACTCAAGGCTGTACTCTCCCCGCGCCGGTCCCCGATGGCGCGGGCGATTGCCAGGTGCTGCCCGTAGCAGTCAATCGCCCGGCGTACTTCCCCTAACTGTTGATAGGTTAACCCCAGGCCGCTCAGGGCCGCCCCTTCCCCCTCCCGATCCCCGATTTCGCGCGCGATCGCCAGGCCTTGCTCATACCAGCTTTGCGCCTGGCGTACCTCCCCCAACTGGAGGCAGGCCCCTCCCAGGTTGTTCATGCATACTCCAACGGCTTGGCCCCGTCCGAGATGTCGGGCTGCTGCCAGGGCCTCCTCCCATTGCGGGATTCGTTCCCGGCGTTTGTCATAGCGGAGATCGCCCACATACACTGTACCATCGGCATAGGCTAGTGGGTCACGCCGCAAATAGCTTGCCAATC